>JAYTXL010000390.1:0-4400 GCA_043742955.1 Verrucomicrobiota bacterium
GACGACAACGCCGCCCTCCTGCGCCTGGCCGAGCGCCTGGTGCAGCAGCAGGACGCGGCTGTGCCGAACCCGACGGCGATCAGCGCCACGATTCCCCAACAAGGCCGGTTGCTCACCTTCCGGCGGACCGTGCAGGTGGACACCATGGCGGATCTTCGCCTCGGCCTGCAAATCCGCACCTTGCAAACCGCATCTGCCGGCACGCGCCTTGCCATCCTGGGAATTATTTTCGTCAGCTTCGCATTGCTTTGCTGGCTGGCCGGGAAGCTGGGCCGGCGCATGCACCCGATGGGTAGCTAGGGCAGCGGTGTCTCAGCGCGTCAAGGGCGGGTCAAGCCAAGCCCGCCCATTCCACGAACGGCGTCAGACAATATCGGTTTGAACAACGAACGGCTGGCTGAGGACAGCCGGCCCTACCGTCCGCGTGATCATTACCCTCCGCCATGCAGTTCACTCCCGCGCTTGCCAACCAGCTTGGGCATCCGTTAGTTTCTCGGCCAAGAATTCCATGCAACTCACTGATCTTACTTGGCCCGCGGTCCAGGCCCTCAGCAAGGACACCCCCGTCGTCTTCCCGATCGCCGCGCTCGAGCAGCACGGCGGGCACATGCCCCTCTTCACCGACAGCCTATTGTGCGGTGAAATTATCCGCCGCACGAGCGAGCGATTCGGGGATCGCGTGCTGTTTGCGCCGCTGCAATGGCTGGGCAACTCAGATCATCACCTCGATTTTCCCGGTACCCTGTCCGCCGCGCCGCGCACGTATCTGGATTTGCTCAGCGGATTGCTGGAAAACTTTATCACGCATGGCTTCAAGCGTCTGGTGCTCATCAATGGCCATGGCGGCAACGATGTTCCCGGCAAGCAAACGGTCTTTGAAGTGCGCCAGCGCCACCGGCACCGGGATGATTTGCTGCTGCTGTTCACGACCTACTGGGGCCTCGGCGGAAAACCGCACGAAGTGAATCGCACGATTTCTCAAACGCACATGGGGCATGCCTGCGAGTGGGAGACCTCGATGATGCTGCGGATCGCGCCGCACCTGGTGGGGGACTTGAGCAAGGTGCAGCCGGTCGAGTTCGGCAATGCGTTTGAACCGGCGAGCCGGGGCTGGATCACGAAAGAGCGCACCGTCCCCGGTCACATTGGCGATCCGCGTTCCGCGACGGCGGAAAAGGGCGAGACCCTGTTTCAGGTGTTTACCGACGACGTCAGCGCGCTGTTGGAGCGCGTCCTCAAGTGGGACGGGAAGTCGTGGAACGGATGAGCACCGCGCCCGTAGCCCGCTCCGGCAGTTGGAAATGGTGGGTCTGCGGGCTGTTGCTGTTCGCGTCGATGATCTTGTACATGGATCGGCAGACGCTGCCGAACGTGGCGACCCGCATCACGAAGGAGTTTCAGCTCAACAACGAGCAGTACGGCGTGCTGGAAATGATGTTTGGTTACGCTTTTGCTGGCGGTGCGTTTGTGTTTGGCATTTTTGCCGACAACTGGAAAGTGCGCTGGCTTTACCCGGCGGTGTTGATCCTCTGGTCCACCATGGGGTTTCTCACGGGGTTGGTGCGCGATTATGAGGAATTGCTGTGGTGCCGCACGTTGCTCGGTTTCTTCGAGGCTGGCCACTGGCCCTGTGCACTCAAGACTACGCAACGACTGCTCGCGCGATCGGATCGCACCTTCGGCAACAGCGTATTGCAAAGCGGGGCATCGTTCGGCGCCATCCTCACTCCGCTGGTGATGACCTGGATGCTCGCCGGTCGCACCGAAGCCGGCGTGTGGCGGCAACCCTTCCTCGTCGTGGGCAGCGTCGGCGTGGTGTGGGTCGTGGCCTGGTTTTGTTTGTTGCGCGAGCGGGACTTTGCGGCGGCGCCGGTGGACGTCGAGGAAGCCAAACTCAATCCGGTCACCACCGGTTCGGACGGCGAAGAGAGCTTTTGGAGAATCCTTTTAGGTCGCCGTTTCTGGGTGTTGGTCGTCATCGTCGCCAGCATTAACACGTGCTGGCAGATCATTCGCGCCTGGTTGCCGAAATTTCTTCAAGAAGGCCGGGGCTACACCGAGTCCGAGGCGCTTTACTTCAATTCGTTGTATTACATTGCCACGGACGTGGGCTGTCTCGGGGCGGGCGCGCTTACGCTCTGGCTCGTCAAACGCGGACGCAGTGTTCACGGTTCGCGCGCACTGGTGTTTGGCGGTTGCGCGATTTTGACGGCGCTGACCTGTGTGGCCGCGTATCTCCCGCGCGGCTGGTCGATGCTGGGGATTTTCCTGGTGATTGCGGCGGCGTCGTTGGGACTGTTTCCGTGTTTCTACTCTTTCAGCCAGGAACTGAGCACCCGGCATCAGGGAAAGGTCACTGGCATTCTGGGGACGGTCGCCTGGGTGGTGTCGTCGCCGATGCAACAACTTTTTGGCCGCGTGGTGGACCGGACCGGGTCGTTCAATCTGGGGCTGGCCTTGGCGGGTTTGATGCCGCTCATGGGTTTCGTGGCGCTCTGGTGGTTTTGGGATGCGCCGAAAGAAAAGTTGCAGAAACAGGGCGGGGGATGAAGGATGCCGGAGTCAGGCGGGTGAGGGTGGAACGGTTGCGCCGGTAGCTCAATTGGATAGAGTATCTGACTTCGGATCAGATGGTTACAGGTTCAAGTCCTGTCCGGCGCACCACTCATTGTAACCAATTTTTACAGGGGTTTTGTGAGTGTTCATCTTCTGGGTATACAAATAAAAATAATTTCACTGAGCCACTTTCTCCTTTCTCAACCGCCAACGAAGGCGCGACCTGGCTTCCTTCTACCGTGTGACTCAGATTTTGGGGAATCGAATAGGAACTATGTAGACCGATGATCGCGGGGGCAGTTAGCCATGCCCCTCGCGGCACTTGAAGACATCGTCCGCGCCGTCTGCACTGACGAGTGGGACGGTGACCGTCTTTCACCCAGTCTTTTTACCGGCGAGAACACCTCAGTGAATCGCCTCGACGTGGTTCCTCTGGCCGACCATTGGGACTTATTTCGTCAGTATGTCGAACAGCCCCCGGAGCGGCGGTTGGAATTGATAGCGGAAATCAATGTGGGTCGTTTGCAGGAAATCGCAAGAGCACGGAATCCTGCCGTTGATTTGACCGTCGAGGCCAAGCCGGAGGAATGGAATCTGGCCCATGCGGAAATCCCTCAAAACATCACCCGTGGCCTGGCGAACAAGATTCTGCCGGAGCTCAAACTTCACCAGCCGCCGCCGTCCCACTGAAGGTGATCTTCTCAGCAGAATGTAACTGCATGGCCGAAACCGCCTGGCAACTCATGCTCACCTCCAGCCTTTCACCTCAAACTTTCGCCCACGCCGCCAGCAATTGGTCCCGGAGTTTCTTGGGGGTCACTTGCTCGATCAACTCGCGCATCTCGTCCCTGGGTGACTGCTGACCGTTCGTCAGCAGCTTCGGCATGGCCGATTGCAATGCGTGCCGAAACCAGGCCGCGATCCCTTGCAAACTCAGCGTCGTCTCCCGGCGCGGACAATCCGTTCCGCCTTTCGTTCGGCACCCCCCGCTTTTCCCAGCCGTAATATTGGCTTCCACCCGCGCCGCTGCCGCCGCCTCCAATTCCTGGCGAAACTCCTTTAGTGTCAATAGTGAGCCTCGTCACCCCGGAAGATCGCCTCCCGATGATCCCCGCGACGCATCAGGTGATAAATTGCCCCAGGATATTGCAGCCTCAATTTGCGCGCCATGACCAATCCTTAGCCGGGATCTCCGTTTGTATCAATGTTTAGGACTGACCCATTTTTGACCCCTTTTTGGGTGACACCCGCCCGCCCGGATGTTCTAAAGTTCAGCGGCCAGACTCCGGGGCAGGATGATCTTAACCCCGCCCAATCTTCGTCCAAAGTATTGGCCAAAATGATCGTCGCCCGTAACCAGCAGGTCCGCTTTGGCCGCCGCCGCGCTGGCGAGAATTGGAACATCCTTCCCTGGCAGCATCACCCCCGCCGGGGGCGGACCGAAAGCGTCCACCACAATTCGAAGGTGGGAAATCAGCCGCGCCAGTTCCGGCCCTGCCTTTGCATCCACGTTCCGGCGCGCCTCCGCCACCGCATAATGAGAGGTGATGAAGTGCGCCCTGGGCTTGGGGGAAGTGAACACCGCCCAATGTGGCCGGGTCGGGTTGGTGGCGGCACTCCAGAGCACGTTGGCATCCAGAAAAACAATCTTCATTTCCAGGCCTGATGCTTCACCTTGTCGGGATTGAGCCCCATTTTCTTAACGGCCGATCGGGCCTCGTGGTATTCCTCGAGGCTGCCGGCGTTGTTTAGCATGAACGAGGCCTTGTCCGCCGGGGAATAAACCCGCACCGGCACCGTGGCCGCCGGACGGATCAGCACGCCCTCGGGCGTGGCTTCCTGGA
>JAYTXL010000391.1:0-26786 GCA_043742955.1 Verrucomicrobiota bacterium
CGTCCGCGCCGCCGCGAATTTCGCGTTCGCATTGGTAATGTTTCGCGCGGCGAGGAAGGCGCGGCCATCCGTCACCAACTGGGCCGCGGTTTGAGCGGACAGGCGGGGGGCGGCGGCCAGCCAGAGGGTGAACAGGAAGAAAAGTTTGATTTTCATGGGATCGCCTGGATTTAATCAATGGCTGACATTCGCTTAATTCCGCAAACGGGTCAATGATAACCAAAACTTCTGAGCTTATGCTTTTGGCGAGTTTGCTGCCACTTCTGGCGCATCGTTCGCCGTGACTTTGATCGGGTCAGAATCGCGGCCAAGACACGCGCAAACCCGGCGCGGCCGTTCGCGTAAATTACCGGCCATGAATGGGGTGGGCGTTCTCGTGGTTCGCAACTGGCTTGGCCTTCAATCCAGCAAGCCCGATAAAAATCTCGTGAACGCGAACGGGGAAATCTGCCCGACAGAAATCTGCCCGACAGTTGACCGCGCGTGCATTTGTGATTAGCTTTTGTTGGTGCCAGCGGGGACACAGGTTGAAAGGAATCTACGAGCGGCGATGCGAGATGCGTTGCGCATTCAGAATCGCTTTGCGCCTGAGCCGATATTTGCCAGGACCGGACGCGGTTATCTCAAAAGCGATGGCGTTGCCAGCCTGCAAAAAATTAAATCGAGCCTCCGCCGCAAAGTTGGCGCCAAAGCGAGATGAAAATGCGGTGGTTGAAGGATTGGCCTTGGCAGACGGTGATCACGATCAACGCAGGTTTGTGCAAAGGAAAGAACGCGCTTCACTACATTGCGGGAACGGCTGGCGCTGACGAATTTGGTAAGGCGCTTGACGATCTGGGCCGGGGTTGGTGGTGGGGTAAACTTGGATACTGCGTTTGAAAAAAGTATTGCCGCGTTGAACTCCAGCGGTTAATAGCCTCGGCAACCACCATCATTATGCGTTACCGCCCCCCTCCCCCCCCTCTCCACCTGGCGATGCCTCGGTTGCTCACGGCGGTGATGTTTCTGACGACGACCGCCTTCGCTCAGGACGTCACTCCGTTACCCGGCACCAAGCCGCTCACGATGCCAGGGGATCTCTCGGCCCAAATGGTGGAAGGCATCGACCGCTTTTTGCTCGGGGAAATCAGCAAATCCGTGGCGGACCGCAAACCATACTGGCAGCGCGATGCCACCTCGAACGACGCTTACAACAAATCCGTCGAACCGAACCGCCAACACCTGCGCGCCATCATCGGCGCGGTGGATAAGCGTTCACCCATGACCGGGATGGAATTCGTCAGCACCACCCTCCAACCCGCCCAGGTGGCGGAGACCGACCGGTTCACGGTGTATGCCGTCCGTTGGCCCGTGCTGGATGGCGTGCACGGTGAAGGCCTGTTGCTCGAGCCGAAGGGCGTGATCAAAGCCCGGATCGTGGTGCTCCCGGATGCCGATCAAACCCCGGAGATGATCGCTGGAATTGCGCCCGGAGTGAAACCGGAAGCGCAGACGGCGCGGCGGCTGGCGGAAGCCGGCTGCCAGGTCGTGGTCCCAATGCTCATCGACCGCCGGGACAACTGGTCGGGTAGTGAACCCCTGAACCGATTCACGAATCAGCCTCATCGCGAGTGGATTTATCGACAGGCCTTCGAGATGGGCCGCCACATCATTGGTTACGAAGTCCAAAAAGTACTGGCGGTGATCGACTGGTTCGCCTCTGAAAACTCCAGACTCCAAACTCCAAACTCCAAACTGGCCGTGGCCGGCTATGCCGAGGGGGGACTCGTCGCTTTGTATGCGGCCGCCCTCGACCCGCGCATCCATTCCGCGCTGGTCAGCGGCTATTTCGATTCCCGCCAACGCTCCTGGGAGGAGCCAATCTACCGCAATCTCTTCGGCCTGCTGCGCGAATTTGGCGATGCCGAACTGGCCAGCCTCGTTCATCCGCGCGTGTTAATCGTCGAACACAGCCAGACCCCGACGCTGGACGGATCACCCAAACCACACGATGGCCGCGGCGGGGCGGCACCGTGCAAATGGAGCACACCCGATTTTACTTCCGTGGAACAGGAAGTCGCGCGCGCGAAAACGCTGTCGGGCCGGGCCCCGGTGTTCATTCACGGCAATGAAGGCTCCACCACCGGCCCCGGTTCGGGCCGGGCGCTCCAGGAGCTACTGAGCGCGACCGGGGTGGCCGCGCAACTGAACGCGCCCTCCGCCACGCCGCTCACCGACGCGCGGACTGGCTTTAGCGTGGATGACCGCCAGCGGCGGCAAGTTAAGGAACTGGAGGACTTCACCCAGCACCTCTTGCGCATCGCCACCTACGCACGA
Source organism: Verrucomicrobiota bacterium (assembly GCA_043742955.1). Taxonomy (GTDB): domain Bacteria; phylum Verrucomicrobiota; class Verrucomicrobiia; order Limisphaerales; family JAYTXL01; genus JAYTXL01. The sequence goes on from JAYTXL010000391.1 coordinate 2,317, forward strand.
GAGCAAACCTACTGGAGTCAATTGAAGGCGCCGGATGCCGCCACTTGGAGCACCGCCCGCAAATCGTGGCAGACCAATTTCTGGGAAAATGTCATGGGCAAATTTGCACCCGCCACCTCGCCCATCAACGCGCGTTCTCGAAAGATTTTGGAAACCGAAAAAGTGACCGGCTACGACGTGGTCATGGATGTGTGGCCGGACGTCTATGCCTGGGGCGTGCTGCTGCTGCCCAAAGATCTGAAACCCGGCGAACGCCGTCCGGTTGTGGTCTGCCAGCATGGACTGGAAGGCGTGCCCATTGACACCATCACCGAGGATCAGAAATCAAATGCATACGCGGCGTACAAGGCCTTCTCACTGCGGTTGGCCGAGCGCGGGTTCATCGTATTCGCGCCGCACAACCCGTATCGGGGCACCGACAAATTCCGCACCCTCCAGCGCAAAGCCAATCCGCTGGGCAAACACTTGTTCTCCGTCATTTTTGCGCAACACGAACGGATTCTCGACTGGCTTTCCGAGCAACCCTTCGTGGACGCCAAACGCATCGGTTTTTACGGCCTGAGCTACGGCGGGAAATCCGCGATGCGCATCCCGGCGGTGTGCGACCGATACAGCCTCTCCATCTGCTCGGCGGACTTCAACGAGTGGGTTTGGAAAAATGCCAACGTGGACTGGCGCAGCAGCTACATGTTCACTGGCGAATACGAAATTTACGAATGGAACCTGGGCCACACGTTCAACTACGCCGAGATGGCCACGCTCATCGCCCCGCGGCCGTTCATGGTGGAACGTGGGCATGACGATGGCGTGGGGATCGACGAATGGGTGTCCTTCGAGTTTGCCAAGATCCGGCGCTTCTACAACAAGGCCAGGATTGGAAATCGGGCCGAAATCGAATACTTCAACGGTCCCCACACCATCAACGGGCAAGGCACGTACGACTTCTTGCACCGCCATCTGAACTGGCCGAAACGGTGAGAATTTGGCGAAACTCCGACCTCAGTTCAGCGCCACGCCGCGGCGGATGTAGGTGGGCACATCCAGGTCTTCTCCTTGGTGAATCGTGGGCTCGCTTTTCTCAAAGCGGCCCTTGGAAATGATTTCCAGCGGCAACTGCGCCTGCCTCAGCTTCGCCGCCCGCCGGCGCTGGCGAGAGGAGGCGCCCGCTTGCTGCGTCAGCAACTGCCCGGTTTGTTCCAGCGTCAACGGCGGCGGCGCAGGCACGAAACGCGACGCCGGCCGGCCCACCCGCGCAGAGCTCAAAAATTGAGTCTCCGCGTCCGGGTCCGCCGCCGCCGGAAGCGACATTGGTGTCGGCCGGTTCCGGCGGGCCGCCACCAGCGTTACCGACAGCCGGTCACCAAGCGCCTCGTCAATGGCCGCCCCCATGATCACCTGGGCATTTTCACATTGCCGGTTAATTTGTTCCATGATGCGATTTACTTCGGCCATGGTCAGGCTCGTCCCGCCCAGCAAGCTTACGAGCACCGTGTCGGCCTCGTTCAAAATCTGTCCGTCGTCCAACAAGGGACTGGCAAACAGTTTGCCCACCACATCGCTCGCCCGGGTATCGCCCATGGCTTCCGCGGTCGCGAAGCAACTTTCCGCGTGCCGCCCACGAACCGCCGCGCAGAGATCAGCGAAATCAATGTTGATGTGGCCCGTCCGCGTCAGCAATCGCCCGATGCCGCGCACACCTTGGGCCAGCAATTCATTGGTGATGTGAAAGGTTTCCAGCAGGCTCGTTTTTTCGTCAATGAGCTTGAACACTTTTTGATTCGGCAGGCAAATCACTCCGTCGGCGGCGGACTTGAGTTTCTCCAACCCGACTTGGGCCTGCCGCTGCCGCCGCGCGCCCTCACACTCGAAGGGCAGCGTGACAAAGGCCAGCACCAGCGCGCCCGCTTCCTTGGCCGCCCGCGCCAGCACGGGGCTGGCGCCGGTACCTGTGCCGCCGCCCAACCCGGCGGCAATGAACACCATGTCCGCGCCAGTGCATAGCTCCTTGAGCCGTTCGAGATCCTCCTCGGCCGCCGCCTGTCCCCGATCCGGATCACCGCCGGCCCCCAAACCGCGCGTGACTTGATGGCCCAACACCAATTGGTGAGCCACCGACACCCGCGCCAGCGCCCGGGCATCCGTGTTCAACGCGAGCAGCGTGACCCCCTCGAACCCGGACTGCGCCAGGTGGTTCACGAGATTACCTCCCGCGCCACCCACACCGAAGACTTTGATGCACAGTTCGCGCCGGGCGGCGGGATTCTCAACGGAATTTTCCAGGGGATCGCTCATAATCATTTACGCCAAGGTCGAATTCAACGCCGTCCAAACATTTGTCCTAGGGTTTGTTTGATTCCCTGGCCAAAAAAGCCCGGACTGCCCAGGCGTTTTTGCTGCAGGGAACCGAATTTGACCAAACCAATCGCCGTGCTGAATTCCGGCTGCTCCAGCGCCGATTTCAAACCGCTGATGGAATTCGATTTCCCCAACGCCGCAGGCAACTCAAAAACATCCTCGGCCAGTTTTTCAATGTGCGGGATGCGCGCGCCCCCGCCCGTGAGCCAGACTCCCGCGCGCAGATAAGCATGAAGGTCGGCCCGCGTCAGTTCCTGCTCGATGAGCTGGAACATTTCCTCCAACCGCAGCACCATGATGCGGCGCAGATGTTGGAGGTTGATCGACTTGTCGGGCAACCCCACGCCGCTCGACTGTTTCACGGTGTGCCCTTTGATGCCATCGTCGACGATGGCTGCCCCATGGTCGATCTTCAACTGCTCGGCGCGCCCCATCGTCACCCCCAACCCAATGGCGAGGTCGTTCGAGAGGTGATCGCCGCCGACCGCCAGCACGCCGCTGTGTTTGATAATGCCGTTGGCGTAAACGACGTATTCGGTCACCCCAGCCCCGATGTCGATGACCAATGCTCCCAATTCCTTCTGCTCATTGCTGAGCAACGCCATGGCCGCCGCCAGTCCGTTGAAAGCGATGCCCTCCACCTCCACCTGCAACCCTTTTACCGTGCGGATCGGATTTTGCAGACGGTTGAAATTGCCATGCACCACATGCACGTCCACCTCCAACCGGGCACCGAGCATGCCCACCGGATTCTGGATGCCATCCTGGCCATCCACAAAGAAGTGCTGGCGGATGGTATGAATGAAGCTGTTTTCCGGCGATAGACTGATGGCCCGGGCGTTTTTCACCACATCGCGGACGTCCTCTTCACCAATCTCGCGATCCGCCGAAACCACCGGGTGAGCCCCATGATTGTTGAATCCCTGAATGTGTCCACCGGTGACCCCGAGGTAAACACTGCGAATCTCCGCGTCCGCCATCTGTTCCGCCTCGGCGATGGCGTTACGAATGTCCTCCTCGGCGAACGACGGATCCACAATCTCGCCCTTGCGGACGCCGCGCGATTTGGCCTGGCCAACCCCGATGATGTTCAGCACGCCGGCATCGTTGACCTCGCCAACGACGGCGCACACTTTGGAGGTGCCTATTTCCAGGCCGACAATAATGGAAGCGGGATCAAACATTTTTTTTCCTGGGGCGAACGGGTTTGGCGGCGGGTTTGGATTTTACGGTCGAGGCGCCACTGGCCTCCAGCCAGCGGGCCGGCGCATTATTGGCCACCGAGAGGTCGAGGGTCGCGAAGGCTTTGCCGATCTTCAATTCATAGTCCTGAATGAGGCGCCACCGGCGCAATTGATCACTCAAACTATTCACGCTGTTCACGCCAAAAGTGACGACGGTCCCCTGCCCGGTGCTCACCAGCAAGACCTCCGGCGAGGAAACGTCGATGCGCTTCAAATCCACGTACCCCACCATCGCGGAACGCTCGAACTCCGTGATCAACCGCAACGCGGCGCGCACTTGGTTCGAGGCCACCGGCCACCCGGGTCGCAACTCGTTCTCACTCACGCCCTCGAGAATCGTCAGCGCATCGCCCGCATGGGGGGAAGACTGCTGGCGCAGCCAGTTGTCCAGCGGCAGCATCACGTTGCCAGCCTCATCGAGATGGTAGATGACCACGGCCAACCCCTTGCCGTTTGAACGGGGGCGCAAGGCGTGCACCTGCGCGATCGCTTCCCGCTCCGCCACCCGCAATTTGAGCGTATGCGGCAAGATCCGCTCCACCGCCACGGAGCTGATCAGCGGCTCCAATTCCAGATCGCGCTTGATCCGCGACAAATCCAACGCCATTAGATTGTCGCCAGTCCGCACCCCGGCCCATTTTCGCAACTGCTCCGCCCCGATCACCCCGTCGGTCTGGATATCGATGATTTCAATGGCGAAGGCGCGATTCTGGAACACCAACTGGTTGAGCAACCATTCGCCCCCCCGCCAGAACAGCAGCAACGCTAGGACGGTTCCCGCGCAGACCGACATCACCGTGATCGCCATGCGCAGGCGCGAAGCCCGGACTTGATCCGAACGCAGCTTCACCTCCAACACCTGTTCGCGTTTGAACCGACGATTGCCAGACTTTCGATTAAACCACATGTTAATAATAACTACTTAGGGGCCGGGGCGCGCACCAACGCCAGGTCGATCATCTTTTGGCAAAGGTGCGCATAGTCAATCCCCGCCACCGCCGCCGCCTTCGGAAACAGACTGGTCTCGGTCATCCCGGGCAACGTGTTCACTTCCAAAACCACCGGCTCCCCACCGGGCCGGACAATCATGTCCACCCGGGCATAATCGCGCCCCCCCACGGCTTGGTAAGCGGCCAGCCCGACCGCTTGGATGCGCGCCGTGATGTCCGGCTCAAACTGGGCCGGCACCAGATACTCGCTCGCGCCCACGGTGTACTTGTGGTGATAATCGTAAAGTCCTTGCTTGGTCCGGATCTCCACCACCGGCAGGGGCTGATTGGCAAGAATGCTGAGCGTTACTTCGCGCCCTTCAATTTTTTCCTCGACGATCACCTCCGTGTCATAGCGCAGGGACTCCGCCAAGGCTTCGCTCCATTCCGACTCGGCCAGCACAAACTGCAAACCCACACTCGAACCCTGGCGCACTGGCTTGACGACTAAAGGTGCCTGCCAATCCTTCGGCCAGGCGGCCGCGGGCGAGTCCACCACCAGATAACGCGCCGTCGCCACCCCGCGCTCCAGGAATCGCCGCTTGCTCAGCACCTTGTCAAAGGCGATCCGGCTCGCCTCCACGCCGCACCCGGTGTAGGGCACCCCCAACTCCTCCAGTCGCTTCTGCACCCGGCCGTCCTCGCCGTACGCGCCATGGAGCGCCAGAAAAACCACTTCCGTTCCAGGCAAAAGCGTCCAGGAATCGTCCCGCGGATCGAGGATGTGAACCGCATGGCCGTGCGCACTCAAGGTGCGCGCCACGGCCGCCCCCGTGCGCAGGGACACGTCCCATTCGTCGGATGGCCCCCCCAGCATGACCGTGATGTTTAGTTTCTTGAACATTTCATTCCCCAATAATTTGCACTTCGGTTTCCAATTGGATCGACCGCTCGACTCTGGCCCGCTGCTGAATCAACGCGATCAAGCCCAACACATCCTGCGCGGTCGCCTGGCCGTCATTGACGATGAAATTCCCGTGCACCGGTGACACCATCGCGCCACCGATGCGCGTTCCCTTCAGGCCCAGCTCATCAATCAACTGGCCGGCGGGGATGGACCCTGGATTCTTGAAAATACAGCCCGCGCTGGGTTCATGCGGCTGAGTTGCCCAGCGCTTTTTGTTGAAAGTGTCCAATCGGTCCTTGATTAGTTCCAATGGGGCGGTCCGCCCCCGGAGCACCGCACTCAGGGCGAGGTGACTTTTCAACAACGGACACCGGCGGTATTCCACCGGCACATCCGCTGCGGCGCGCTCAAATACATTTCCCGCGGGATCCATAAAACGAACGGATTCGACCACCTCAAACATGGCCCCACCCATCGCCCCCGCGTTCATGCGCAGCGCACCGCCCACGCTGCCGGGGATGCCCTCCAGGAACTCCAGGCCGGTCAAACCCGCGCGCCGCGCCTCGACCGAAACCACCTTTAGTTTCGCGCCCGCGCCACAGACCAGGCGTTCGCCCGCCGGCACCACCTGGCGAAACTGCGGGTGCGCGAGGCAAATCACCACCCCCCGAATCCCGCCATCCCGGATCAACAAATTGGAGCCGCGGCCCAGCATGACAAAAGGGATTTTCCGGGCCGCGCAAAATTGCAGCACCCCGGCCAGATCGGCTTCCGACGCGGGCTCCACGTAAAAATCCGCCCGGCCGCCCACGCGCAGCGTCGTGCGTTTGGCCAGGGGTTCATCGCAACGCACCACTGCGGCGGGAGAAAGTCTGGCCACCAGTTCCCGCCGCAGTTGCTCGCTCTGCTCGGTGCGCAGCTGGTCCGCCAGTTGATGCGCCGCCAGCGTGATGTCGCCCGCGCCGAGGAACAACACCAGATCGCCCGGCTGCAGGGCGGCGCGGATCGCCGCCGGAAGTTGGGCGGGCACCGCCACATACTCCACCGCTTGAAATTCGCGAATGGCGGTGGTGAGCGCCACGCCGTTGACGCCCGGAATTTCCGCTTCACTCGCCGCGTACACCTCGGTCACCCAAAGCTGATCCGCCCCGGCGAAGCACGTGGCGAACTGCCCGAGCAACTGTTGGGTGCGCGTAAACCGATGTGGCTGGAACGCGACCAGCAACCGACGACCGGGCAGTCCTTTCAGGGCCCGCAACGTGGCCCCGATTTCGCAGGGATGATGGCCATAATCATCGAACACGCGGAAGCGCTCATCGTGAAACAATTCCTGTTGCCGGCGTGCCGCGCCCCGGAAAGGCGCGATGACGCGGGCGATATCGGCGGCCGCAAAATCCAGGCGATGCAAAAGTGTGATGGCCGCGGCGGCGTTGGAAATATTTTTCTCGCCCAGCAGTTGGATGGCAAACGCACCGAGGCATGCTTCGCCTTGCCAGATTTCAAAAGCCGACCGGCTGGCGTCGCCCGAAGCCAGAGACTCGATACGGTACTGCGCAAGCGGATTGAATCCATACGAGACCGCGTTCGGTCGGCGGGCAAATTGGGCCACCAGTTGCGGGTCGTCCGCACAGTAGATCAACTCACCGGTGGTCTGCTCGGCGAAGCGTTGAAACTCATCGCAAATGGCTTCAAAGTTCGCGTAATAATCCAGGTGCTCCTCGTCCACATTGAGGATTACTGCGTATTCCGGTTGAAACTCGCGCAAAGTGCCGTCGCTCTCGTCCGCCTCCACCACAAACCAGCCGCCGGAACCGCCGTCGCCCGGTGCAGTCCGCGCGGACGGCCGGGCGCGGTCGTGGGCAGCCATGGCTGATCCCCAGGAAAACCTTGCAGGCCGTGCCAATTGCGGAACGACCGCGCCGACCGCATAGCTTGGCGCGGCGTGGAGTTCTTGCAAAGCGACCGCGATCAACGCCGTGGTCGTCGTCTTGCCGTGCATCCCCGCGACACAAATGCCGCGTTGCCGACGCACGAGCGCCGCCAGCAAAACGGCCCGGCGCACGATAGGAATCTGGAGCTGCTGCGCTGCGGCCAATTCCGGGTTTTCCAGGCGGATGGCCGACGAATACACCACCAGCACCGGGCGCGCGGCAACGATATTCGCGGCTGCGTGTCCCTGGTGAAGCTGCGCCCCCCGCAGGCGCAATTGCCGCATCTCTTCATTTTCGAGCACGTCGGAACCCGCCACCGTGAAGTCCAGATCCAGCAACAGATGACCCAGGCCGCTCATGCCACAGCCGCCCGCACCGATCAGATAAACCATGGCGGGCATCCGCGCCGCCGCGAGCAGCGCCTCGACTTGTTTTGGATTCAAACGGCTCACCGGTGGGCAGAGTTTTGTTGGCGGTGCACGGACTGAAAAACCAACTGCGCCCCGGCAGCAGAAGCGGGGGAGTTCGCCGCCGCCGGGCAAACGGTTTGGCCGGCCCAGTCCATCGCCTGTATCATCCGCTCCGCGATCCGTTGAGCGGCCTCGGGAAAGTGCCATTGGGCCAGGGCTTTGACCATGGCCGCGCGCGCGTGGGTGTTACCAACCAGTTCCACAATCGACTGGCTCAAAGCCGCCGGCGAAACGTGCTGCTGATCACCCATCCGCGCCGCACCGCTCCGCGCAAAAGCAAGTGCATTGGCCTGTTGGTGATTGTCCGCCGACGCCGGATAGGGAATCAAAAATGCCGGCAGACGCATGGCCGACAGTTCCGCCAGCGACGACGCACCGGCACGGCTCACCGCCACGGTCGCCGCCCCCAACGCACAATCCATCTCCGTTAGAAATGGGTGAACGACCGCCCTGGCTTCCTGCGCGAGGTAGCTATGCCGGACTTTTTCCAGTTCGCCCGATCCGCATAAATGCAGGAACTGCAGGCTGGGCAGGAGGCGCATCAAGTCCGGCAGCGCTTGCGCCACCAAATGGTTCACGCCGCGCGCACCCTGGCTGCCGCCAGTCACCAGCAACACCGGACGGTCCGGATCCAGGCCCAGCTTGACCCGGGCGATCCGCGCTTCCATGGGCCGAAACTGCGAGCGAACCGGCATACCCGTCACGGTCACGGCGGCGGGGCGCAAACGACCCGTTGTCTCTGGAAAATAAACGAAGGCGGCATCCACCCAGCGCGCGAGCCAGCGATTGGCGCGTCCGGGAACAGTGTTCGATTCATGCAAGAAGGTGACCGCCCCCAATGCCTTGCCCGCCAGCACGGGTGGCACGCTGGTAAAACCGCCCATCGCCAGCACGGCTTGGGGGGGACGCGCCTGGAAAAGAATTCTTGCCGCGCGCCAGGATTTCCAAAAACCACCCAGAAAACGGACGATCCCCCAGCGGTTGAGCGCGACCGCCGGCAACGTCTCCACCTGCATGCCCACGGTTGATTTGACCGCCTGCTGGTCAACCTCCTTCGGTGAAACCAGCAGCGTCACCTCACAACCGCGCGCCACCAGCGCCGCCGCCACCGCCAGGCCCGGAAAGAGATGGCCACCGCTGCCGCCACAGGCGATGGCTACGAGCGGTCTGGCATTCCGTGAGGGGCTCATGTGATTTGGGGAGCCGCCAATTCGTCGAAGCCGGGCGACTCGGTTTGCGGGGCACTCTGGAGCGCCTGTCGCGCGATGCTCAGGAGCAAACCGACGCCGGCGAGCATCATCAGCAAGTTGGATCCGCCATAGCTGATAAACGGCAGGGGCAGTCCCTTGTTGGGCAATGCGCTCGTGACGACCCCGATGTTGATAAAGGCCTGCAGACCGATCAAGAACGTGATGCCGGCGGCCAGCAATTGACCGAAGGTGTCACGCGCCCGCCGCGCAATATAAACACCGCAAAGGACCAGCAAGACAAACGCCACCACCACCAGGATCGTCGCCACCAAACCCAATTCCTCCCCGATGATGGAGAGGATAAAATCCGTGTGATGCTCCGGCACGAAACCAAGTTTTTGCCGGCCATCCCCCAACCCCACACCCGTCCAACCGCCGGAGCCAAGCGCGATCATCGCCTGCCAGGCTTGATAGCCCACGCCCTGCTTGTTCTCTTCCAAATCCAGCCAGCTAAAAATCCGCTTCATGCGCATCGGGTCATGCAAAAGCGACACCCCCAAGCCGGCCACGGCGAGCAGAAACGGTGGCAGAAAAAATCGCCAACGCGCGCCCGCCAGCAGCAGCATGATGGCACAAACGGCCGCGAGCAAAATTGTGCTCCCCCGGTCCGGTTCGACGAAAATCAAGCCGAGCACCAGACCAATCACCAGACCAGGCCGGGCCAGACCGCGCCAAAATGTCGACATCTGCCGTTGGTAACGATCGGCATACCAGGCGATGAAAATGATGAGCCCAAGCTTGGCGACTTCGGAAGGTTGAAAGCTGACGCCGGCAATCCGGAACCAACGCCGGGCACCGCCAATCTTCACTCCCAGGCCGGGCACGAGGACCAATACCAGCAGCACCACCACCAACCCGACCAGCGCGAGGGCGTATTTCTTCAGCACCCGATAATCATTTACCATGAGGATGGCACCGCTCGCCAACCCCAGGCCGCACCAGACCAGTTGCATCAGGAAATAATGCGCCCCGACCTGCACCATGCCGGCGCTGTACAGCATCACCATCCCCAGCGCGAGCAGCGCCGCAACACAGAAAACCAAAGTTGTCGTGGCCAACTTCATTTGTTTCTACAGTGTTCAGAATTCTGAGCAGATCCAGTCCGAAGGGCACGCGAACGTAACGCCCCTTCGGCACCCACCCACGCTCACCCAGAGAACACCCGTCCCCGAGCGACGCGCCCCACCCTCGACCCAACCTGACAACCTACTGCTTCGGTGCCGTCGGCGACGCCGGTTCGATCGGTGCCGCCGGCGCCGGGCTGGCCGCCGCCGCTTTCGCCGGCAACTTCAGTTTCTGACCCACTTTGAGTTTGTCCGTCTTCAGGTCATTCGCCGCCCGGATGGATTTGACCGTCGTGCCATGGCCAGCAGCAATTTTGGTCAGCGTGTCGCCCGACTTGACCGCGTAAACCGACACTCCTTCAGCCGGGGCGGCGTCAGGAGCAGCGGTCACGGGAGAACCGGCGGAAGCTTTGGGCGTCGAGGCCGGAATCTGAATCTTCTGGCCCACCTTGAGTTTCTTGGAATCCAATCCCGGGTTGGCTTTTTCAATTGCCGAAATGGTGACGCCATTGGCTTTGGCAATCTTCTCAAAGTAATCACCTTTGACGATGGTGTATTCCTTCGCCGAACTCGCGGGCGCGGGCGTTGGCTCAGGAATAACCGGCGCCGGCGTTGGCGGGGTCGGCATCGCCACCGGATTTGTTGGCGCAGTCGGCGGATTGGTTTCGGTGAGCGGCGGCAACGGCGGCAAGACCGCGCGCGGCGGCGGGGGCACCATGGCTTTATCCGTCTTGGGTTCATCGGGTTTGCAACCTTGCATCAGCAGGCCGACAAAGAAGACGGCGTGAATGGCAACAATGCCGAAAACAACGATGCGGATGTTGGACTTGCTCCGCGTGTTCTGGAGGGAGCCTTGCGGGATTAGGGGATTGGGCGTGTTCATGTGGGCGTGGGTTTTACTGGATCGTGGTTGGGTGGTTAGGAGTGAATGACTCGCCCCGGGCCGGCAGCAAAGCAAACCGGTAGCGGGTCATCAATTTATTAAAATAAAATGGGTTCGCAGTTTTCATCGCGCGCTTCATTCGCCGCTCCAGGCACAGGCTATTGTGGCTGGCTGGGCACCACCACCATTGGTAGTTTGCGCCCACTGCCCGACCGCTTGTCGAAACACTTCGCCCCGATGTTGATAATTCTGAAACATGTCAAAGCTGGAGCAGGCCGGTGAAAGCAAAACCACGTCGCCGGGAACAGCATTTTGCGCCGCTTCTAGGGTTGCTTCTAACAACGAATCCATGACTGTGCAAGGAGTAAAAAGGCTCCACGCGGCGCGCATGGTTTCCCGGGTCTCACCAATCAAAAAAACCTGCTTCACCCGTTTCGCCAACAACGGCCCGAGATCATGATATTCCAAGCCTTTATCCTTGCCGCCGGCAATTAACCAGATATTCGCCGGCTCATCATTTCGCGCGGGCGCGGCGAGCAGCGCCTGCCGCACCGCATCCAAATTCGTGGCCTTGGAGTCGTTGATGAATTGAACCCCGTGCACCTCCGCGACCCGTTCGCAGCGATGCGGGGCGGGCGCATAGGATTTGAGGGCGGTCACGGTCGGTTCCAAGGGCAGGCGCAAGGCCCGGCCGACCGCCAGGGCGGCCATCAGGTTCTCCGCATTGTGCGGCCCGCGCAGGTGGCACTGGGACATGTCCAGCAAAGGCCCCGGCCAATCGGGCATCTGGCTCACAAGCAAACCGCGATCGAGATAGATATCCGCGGCACGCCGGTTCGCGCTGAACGTGATCACCTTCGCGGGCACCGCCAAACCCAGGGCGTGCAATTGTTCCAACGCCTCGCTTTGAATAATCGCCCAATCATACGGCTGCTGATTCATGAACACTCGGGCTTTCGCCCGGAGATAATCTGCCATGCTGGCATGGCGATCCAGATGGTCGGGGGTGAGATTCAGCAACACGGCCACCACCGGGCGAAAGTATTGAATCGTCTCCAGTTGATAGGAACTAACCTCGAGCGTCGCGAAATCCAGATCGCGTGTCTCGTCCGCCACCGCGCAAAAAGGCAGGCCGATGTTCCCGGCCGCGATGGTCTTGCGGTGCGCGTGCCGCAGCAATCGCACCACGAGTTCCGTGGTCGTGGTCTTGCCGTTGGTGCCGGTGATGGCGACGCTCAGGCAGCGTGAATGCTGGTAACCCAGTTCCAACTCGCCAATCAACGGAACCCCGCGGGCCGTGAACGCTTTCACCAGCGGCAGCTCCGCGGATATCCCCGGACTGACCACCGCCAGATCAAAACTCCCCTCCGGCGGCGCCACGACTCCGAGTTCGACCCGCACGCCCAACCCGGCCAGTTTTTGTGCTTCCCGCCGCAGCGCCTCGGTGGCGGCACTGTCGAGCGCCGTCACCTCCGCGCCGCGCGCCACCAACAAACGGCACGCCGCCAGGCCGCTCGATCCGAGCCCCAGCACGACCACCCGTTTTTTTGCCACGGCGAACATTTTTGTTTAGCGAATTTTGAGCGTGCTCAAAGCCGCGACGGCGCACAGCACGCACAGAATGTAAAACCGTGTCACGACCTGCGATTCATACCAGCCCTTTTTTTCAAAATGATGGTGCAGCGGCGCCATCAAGAAGAGTCGTTGTCCGGCACCATAGCGGCGTTTCGTATATTTGAACCAACTGGTCTGCAGAATGACCGACGCGGCCTCGGCCACAAAAACACCGCCTGCAATGATCAGCACCAGCGGTTGGTGAATCAATACCGCCACGATGCCTAGCGCCCCCCCCAGGGCCAGCGAACCCGTGTCGCCCATGAACACTTGCGCCGGATGGCAGTTGAACCACAGAAAACCCAGGCTTGCTCCCAGCATGGCCGCGCAAAACACAGTCAGCTCCCCCGCGCCCGCCACATAAGGCACCTGCAAATATTTTGCGTAAATCACGTTGCCCGCCACATAGGTCATGATCAAAAAAACCAGCGTCACGATCACGGTGCACCCGATCGCCAGACCATCCAACCCGTCGGTGAGGTTCACCGCATTCGAACTGCCGACAATCGCCAGCATCGTCAAGGCCAGCCCCACGCCGCCGGCCCCGCTCAGGAGCGGAAACTTTAGGAAGGGCACCATCACTTCGGTGACCAGCGCCGTGGTTTCCGGGCTGCGCCAGAGATAAATGCCGATGAAGAGCGCCAGCAAAGATTGCACCCATAACTTCACATTGGCTTTCGCCCCGCGGTTGCTTTGCTGTATGATCTTGGCGTAGTCGTCGTAGAACCCCAACCCCGCGAGCACGAGCAATGAAAGCAGCGTGAGCAGCACCAGCGTGTTCCATTGCGCCCAGAGCAAGGTCGTTAAATCGAGCACCATCACGATCAACACGCCGCCCATCGTGGGCACGTTTTTTTTGCTCAAAATCCGCGCCCCCAGACCGCCTCCCTCCTCCGCTTTGTCCATGTATTGCTGTTCAAACTTGAGCGCCTTCAACCAGCGAATCACCCGCGGTCCCCACCACAGGCTCACCAACAGCGCGGTCACGGCGGCGCCCGCGCTGCGAAAAGTGATGTAACGAAACACCCGCAACGGCGACAGCCACTCGGCCCACGCGGTTCCGGCCGCGTGGTCGAGCAAATATTGGCTGACGTAATAAAACATGGGCTAATCGTGCCAGTGGCGCAAGGTGCGGGCGGTGGAGGCCAGGTTCAATTCGCGCCAATCAAACCGCTGCCACAACGATTCGTCGTCGGCCGCAACCGCCGCCTCGCGCTGGTCCACCCGTTTGGGGCGCGGCCGCGAAACGCTGCGGCGATTCTCAATTGTGGTTGGCTGCTCGGGCATGGCACTCATGATTTTATTTTCAAATATTCTTCCGTTTACCGGCTCAGCTGTGATTCCGTAAAATCGCCCCCACTCGTTCAAGGCGCGTCGCCCGCGACGCCTTTAACAACACGAGGTCGCCCGTCCGCACCTCCGCTTTGACCCCGGCGGCGGCCGCCATTACTTCGCTGAATTCACTGGCCTGTTCCAAGCCCCGGCGGCGGGCGGCGGCGGCGGTCACTGCGGCCATTTTTCCGACGGCGAACAACCGGTTCACACCCAGTTCGGCAGCCCGCTCACCCACCTCGATGTGGGCCGCAGTTTGTTGCGCGCCCAATTCCGCCATGTCCCCCAGCACCGCCATGCGACGGCCGGTGCACGGCAGATCATGCAGCGTCTGCAACGCTGCCAGCATGGAGTCCGCGTTGGCGTTGTAGGCATCATCGAGTATGCGCACGCCGTGACTTTCCCAGACTTGCAGCCGCATCTTTGGCGGGGTGCATCCCGCCAAAGCGCGCTGCATTTGTTCGCGCGTCAGGCCCAACTCGGTTCCTACCGCCAGCGCCAACAAGGCGTTCAGGACCTGGTGCCGGCCCAAAAGATTGATGCGATATTCGCCGCGCATTTCCGCGCGGCCCGAGGCGACAAAAAACGTCACGCCGGCGGCATCCATGCGGACCTCGGTGGCCCGCCAATCGCTGCCGGCTTCGAAACCCACCCGGACCACGGATGCCCGCGTCCGCGCGCTGACCTGCGCCATGACCGGGCTGTCCCCGTTGACAAACAATTTCCCCGCCGCTGGCAACAGCTCCGCCAGCCACCCCTCCTCCTCCACCACCCCCGGCACATCGCCAAAAAACTCAAGGTGTTCGCGCCCGATGCTGGTCACCACCCCATACCGGGGCTGGCTCATGCGCACCAATGGTGCCAGTTCGCCGGGATGGTTCGTGCCCACTTCCAGCACGGCCACCTGATGGGATTTATTCAGCTGCAGCAGGGTCACTGGTACGCCGATGTCGTTGTTGAAACTCGCCTCGCTGCGCAGCACTTCAAATTTTTCGCGCAACACCGCCGTCAGCAATTCTTTCGTGGTGGTCTTGCCGTTTGAACCGCCGACCGCGACCACCGGCAACTCAAAATCCTGCCGGTAACGCGCCCCGAGCTGGCCCAGCGCCAACCGCGGACTGTCAACCGTGATGACCGCGCATCCCGCCGCGGCCACTGGCTGCCGCGACCGTTCCACCACCACCGCGCCGACCCCGGAGCGCATCACCGCCGGCAGAAAGTCGTGCCCATCAAACCGCTCGCCCGCGAGGGCGAAAAACAGATCACCCGCCTGGACCGCCCGCGAATCGGTGCTCACCCGCAAAACCACGTCCTTCGGCTGGCCGGCGCGCAGCTCTCCGCCGATGGCCGCGATCACATATTCTAGCGAGCGCGGTTCCATGTTACCTCAGGGAGAATGACGCCGAGATCACAGCCGTGATGGTTTTTTCAAGCGAGGTGGTGTCGCTCACCCCTTCCCAGTGGGTCTGCAGCGAATGCAGCGGGGTAATTTGAAAGACACCCATTTTGGCCGCGCGCAACTGATGGATGGAGCGGCCACCATGCGCGGCGATTTGTTCGGCGCGGGCCCGGGCATCCTTCGTGGCTTCAGCGAGCATCTCCACCTTGGCCTCCCCTGCC
The DNA here is from genome assembly GCA_043742955.1 of Verrucomicrobiota bacterium. Lineage (GTDB taxonomy): Bacteria > Verrucomicrobiota > Verrucomicrobiia > Limisphaerales > JAYTXL01 > JAYTXL01. The sequence goes on from JAYTXL010000391.1 coordinate 17,916, forward strand.
CGGGTGTAAATGAATTCGAGCGGGGCGGTGGTAAAAACCACCCCCTGTTCCACCAGCGCCGAGGAATCCCGGTCCAGCAGGCTGATGCGCGCCACCTCCGGCGAGGAAACCTGCACGCCCTGACTTAATCGATAACCGGTGGTCTTTTGTTCCGCCGGATCAGCGTCTCCCCTGACCCGTCCGCGCAATTCCTGGATGGAGATCGGGGCAACGGCGTAATTGGTGATGCCGTTCCCCTGCAGAAAAGCCTCCACTTTTGCCAGATCAGCCTTCAATGCGCGCTGCGCTGCCAGCAGGGTGCCGCTCTCCGTGACGAATTGCCCGCGCCACACCGCCAGATCCGCCTGGACCGCCTTTCGAGCTGATCCGGTGACGCTGACTGTTTGGGATTCGGAGATTCTCAACCAGGCGCGCGCGACCACCAGCGACGAACAAACCAGGCCGACGGCCAGAAAAAGACCGGCCAGGACTCCCAGCAAATGTGGACGCGTCGCGGTCATTTTGTTTGGGAGATCATCAGGGATTCCAAAGTCTCACGCGCATAGATGCGGTCATCGAACGGCACCACGGTGTCCTCAAATTCCTGGTAGGTTTCGTGGCCTTTGCCGGCAATCAACACCACATCGCCGGGTTGCGCCCACCGGATCACTTCCTCGATCGCCCGACGGCGGTCCAATTCAATGCGACAGCCTTCGGAACGCACGGAGCGGAACCCGGTCTCAATTTGCATGGCGATGGCGGCCGGCGATTCCGTGCGCGGATTATCACTGGTGATCAGCGTGAGGTCGGCCAATTCGGCGGCCACGGCGCCCATTTTCGCGCGCTTTCCGGTGTCGCGACTGCCGCCGCAGCCGAACGCGAGCAGCAGGCGTCCGGGAGCGATTTCGCGCAGGGTGAGCAACACATTGCGCAGCGCGTCATCGGTGTGCGCATAATCCACGTAGACCCCAAATGGCTGTCCGGCCACAATGTTCTCGAGGCGCCCCGGAACCGGCTGCAGGGCGTGCAACGCGGACTTAATGACGGGCACCGGAATTTTCAAGACCAGGGCCGCCCCCACGGCGGCGAGGGCGTTATACACGTTGTGCCGACCGATCAGTGGGAGTTGGCACGAAAATTTCTGGTCGGGCGTTTCGATTTTCAACCGGGTCGTGTCCCGCCCGAGTTGGATCTGCGTCGCCCGTAACGTCGCGGCCTCCCCGAGACCGTAGGTAAGCTGGATTTCCGCCTTGGTTTCCCGCGCTAGGCGCTGGCCAAATGCGTCATCGATATTGATCACTGCGCTCCCCGGCTTGGCGCTGGCGGTTAGACCGGCGAACAATTTCTGTTTGGCGGCGTAGTAATCCTCCATCGTGCCATGGTAGTCGAGATGGTCCTGGGTCAGGTTGGTGAAGATTCCCAGGTCAAAATCCACCCCGCACACGCGCTGCTGTTCCAGCGCGTGGGAACTCACCTCCATCACGCACGCGGTGCAGCCGGCCCGGACCATCTGCGCCATTAATTGCTGAATTTCCAGGGCTTCCGGGGTCGTGCGGTGCGCCGGAATCACGCGCTCCCCAATCTCATAGCGCACGGTGCCGAGCAAACCGGTCTTGATTCCCGCCGCCTCCAGGATTTCCTTCACGATGAAAGCCACCGTGGTTTTGCCATTCGTGCCGGTCACCCCGATGACTTTGAGTTTCGTGCTGGGGTGCTGGTAAAATTCCGCCGCCGCCCGGGCCAGCGCTTCCCGGGTGTCCACCACTTTGATCTTGGTCGCCCGCTGGGAACTGAACCCGTTCCGCGCGCAGATGATGGCCGCCGCGCCACGGTCGATTGCGGTGTTGATAAACTGATGACCATCCACGTGCTGACCAGGGATGGCCACGAACACCATGCCGGGGGTGACGCGCCGGGAATCGTAAGTGATCCCGGACACCTCCCGGTCCAATGTTCCTTCCACGCTCACCGGAGAGAACTGACTGATGATCTGCTTGAGTTGCATGACGGGCGCTAAAATTTCTTCGCCAGTTTCGCCACCGGCTGATTGCTGCCGCCGACCGGCACGGCCAGCGTTTCGGAACCGGCCAGTTCCTTGAAGTGGTCCGGGGGAATGTTCAAATAGCTGGCCGCGCGTTCGGCGATGTTATGAAAGAAGGGCGCGGCGGTCTGGCCGCCGTAGTGGCCCTGCTTGGGCTCGTCCATCACGACGGAAATGCACAGTTCCGGATTATCCGCCGGGAAAAAGCCGATGAATGAGGAGAAATATTTTCCAGCGACATAAACCCCATGCTCGTTTTTCTGCGCGGTGCCGGTTTTTCCGGCAACGGTATAGTAATCCAGCTTGGCCTTGACCGCCGTGCCCGCAGGCGTGACGACGGTCTTCAGGGCCGTGACCATTTGCTGCGCCGCAGCCTCGGACACGACCTGGCGCACGGCTTGTGGCTGGAATTTAGCCACCTCGCGGCCATTCGCATCCTCCAGGCGCGCGATCAGCATCGGCTGCATCAACTGGCCACGGTTGGCTATGGCGCTCATCGCCATGACCATCTGTAGCGGTGTCGAGGCAATGCCATGTCCCATCGGAATTTGGGCAAGGGAAACTTTGCTCCACTTTTTCACGGGATGGACAATGCCTGAAACCTCGCCGGGCAGGGGCAGGCCGGTGCGCACCCCGAAGCCGAAGTTGCGGATGTAAGCGTGGAGTTTTTCCTCACCCATCCGGATGCCGATTTTGGCGGCTCCGATGTTGGACGATTTGGTAATGATGCTCTCCACCGACAGGAGGCCGTATGATTCGTGGTCATGCAGCACTTTTCCGGCGTAACTAAAACGGCCACGCTCGCAGTCAAACTGATCGGTGAGCCGGACGACTTGTTCGTTTAAACCGCCGGAGACCACCACAATTTTGAAGGTGGAACCCGGTTCCGCCATGTCGCTGATGACCCGGTTTCGCAATGCCTCCACCGGCACGGCGCCCGGTTCATTCGGATCAAAATTCGGCAGGGTAACCAGCGCCAGGATTTCCCCTGTGCGGGGACGCGTGACAATGGCCGAGACACTGATCGGAGTGTGTTTGCGCATCGCCTCGGCAAGTTCGGATTCCACGATGTGTTGCAATCCCGCGTCAAGGGTGAGCACGACATTCAAACCGTCACGCGCCGGGACATCCTGCTGGCGCCGAGCCACCAATTCTCCACCCCGCTTGTCTTTCTCGGTTTGGCGCCAGCCACGCGCGCCGCTCAACTGTTCATTCAGCACCCGTTCGATACCATCTTTGCCAGTCATTGGCACACCGGACTCACCCGTGCCCACAAAGCCAAGCACATGCGCAGCGAGCGTCTTGCTGGGATACACCCGCAGCTGGTCGTCCTCGGCATAAATCGTCTTATGCTGCAAATTTCGCAACAATGTCTTTTCCGCCTTCGTTAATTTGCGACCCGAGATACCAAACGTCTCCTCGGCCAAGGCGTGCTGGATCTCCTGCCACTCCTCCACACGCACTTTGCGTTTTAGCACCACGTACTGATTGGTCCGGACGGCACCGGCAACTGCGGCAGAAAACCGGGGCACCAGCCGCTGCGCCAGATAGGTTTCATTGGTGTTCAGCAGCATCGCCAGCGCCTTCGCCATCTCCGGCAGCCGATCACCCAGCAGGCTGGGGTCAGCACAAATCGTTTTCACCGGCACCGTCGTCGCCAGCAAATCGCCGCGGATGTCGCGGATGTCGCCGCGGCGCGGTTCCCGCAAGCTAAAACTGTCGGTGTTCTCCCGCGCTTTGCGCACGAAATAGCCATGCCGCAGCACCTGCAAATCCACCAACCGGTAGCCGAGGCAGCAAAAAGCCAGCACCAGCAGGGAGGCGATCCCTGCTAAACGGCGAATTCGCTGTGCGGCAATCATGGATTTATTCAAAAAATGTGGGGACCAATGCGCTGCCATCCCAACTTTACCGCACCGCCAGGTTCGGTTCCAGCGGCCGCAACCCACTCCCGACGGCAGCGTCGACCAGCCGCACAATCTGCTCGGGTTGGGGTTGTGACAGGCCAAGATTTAGTTCCTTCACGCGGGCATCCAGCACCCGCGGCGAGCTCAAGTAGGCGAGCTGATCACTCACCACTTTGCTTTGGCGGCGCAATTCTTCGAGCTTCTCCTCCCCGCGCTTGATCTGCCGGCCCAGCAAGAATATCTGGTTTTTCTGCCAGACATAGCCGACGGCCGAGCCCGCGATGAAAAAGCACGCCAGCACCACCTTCAAGGCGGCCCCAAAACGGACCGCCACTGATTGATTTTTACGATTACGCGCCATATGATATTTTCTCAAACACCCGCAACTGGGCACTCCGTGCCCGTGGGTTCGCCGCAATTTCCGCCGTTCCCGGCTGGATTGCCTTCCGGTTCACCCAGCTCAAACTCGGGGCCTGCGGTTGCCGCAACTCCGGAATATCCACGGTGCCCGGCACCGTATAGTCCCGCGCCCGCTCTCGCCCAAATTCCTTGACCACCCGATCCTCGAGCGAATGAAACGTGATGACCGCCAATCGCCCGCCGGGCTTCAATATCTTCCAAGCCGACTCCAGACCCGACCGCAAGGAACCCATCTCATCATTCACCGTCAGCCGCAGGGCCTGAAACACCCGGGTCGCTGGATGCGACTTGCGCCCGTGTCGGGGAGCGAGCTTTTCAATCAAGCCGGCCAGCTGCCCCGTCGTCGTAAACCGCCGCGCCATCCGCTCCCGCTCAATCTCCCGCGCAAACCGGCGCGAGTCCCGTTCGCCGCCCAATTCCCAAAATATTCTCGCCAGTTCAGCGGGGCTGCTTTCGTTGACCACGTCCGCCGCCGTCAGCGCCTGCCGGGTGTCCATCCGCATGTCGAGCGGGCCGTCGCCTTGAAAACTGAAACCGCGGCCAGCCTCGTCCAACTGCGGCGAACTCACACCCAGATCCAACAAAACCCCATCGCAACTCCCCGCCGCCACCCAGGCGCTTAATTCGGAATAATTTCCGCGCCGGATTTCAAACCGCCCGGCAAATTCGGCCAACCGCCGCGTCGCCGCCTCAACCGCGGCGCCATCGCGATCGCAACCAGACAGCCATCCACTCGGAGCGCTCGCTTTCAAGATGGCTGCTGCGTGTCCAGCCCCACCGAGCGTTCCATCGGCGTACCGGCCGGCCAGTGCCGGCTTCAGTGCCGCCAGCACTTCCGCCACCAGCACCGGATTGTGGCTGTAATTGGTCACGTTGCATGTTCAAGCCTAACTAAAGCCATGATCTGGTCACCGTGATCAATCGCGTCGCCGCCCGACTCCAGGCGGAACCCACCACCGCTGGAGGGCTCGCGGGCGAAGCGGGTTCCGGCTTCGGTTCCAATTTCGCAGCCATTACAACCACTTCCAAATCTGCCTCGCTTAAATCGTTCCGCATCACCCTGACGGTATCCAAGGTCATCTCCCCCTGAACCAAAGGCCGCCGGACCCGTGGTTTGGTGCGATCGGCAACGGAAAACAAAGACCGCCAGCCTTTTCGCTCGCCCCGCTCCGCCACCACCCGCTTGCTTTCGTTGTCCAAGGCGGCTTTTGCCGCCGAGGCGGTCGCCCCCGCTTTGATCGCCGCCGGGGAAATGGCGATGGCCTGGAGATTAGCCCGGACCTGGATGGGTTTCGTAAATCGTTCCTTGGGCGGAGCCAGCGATACCGGCCGCCCCACGGAAGCGAATTTAGGGAGCAGATGTTGCTCGGTGATTCTATAGGGATTCGGCTCGTTGTTGAGGCCGCGCAAACTTTGGCCGACGGTAAGCAGTTTCATCAGGCTCATGGTTTTTAGATGAGTTTTTGCGCATGCGGCGCCAGCGCTGCATCCGCTATTTTGATGGATTCGTAGTGTTCCGGGTTCCAAATCTGAAAACGATCGAACAATCCCACCAGCACCGCCTCCCCCACGATGCCCACCGCTTTGGCCATCGTTTCCGGCAAACAAATGCGTCCCCCCTTGTCCAGAATGACGTCATCGGAATTCTCACCCAAAAATCGACGCAACGATTCAGCCTCCGGATCCGAGAAGGACATCCCCTCCAATTTCTCCTCCAACTTGCCATAGGCCCGGGGTGGCAAAACCAAAAGGCATGCCTGCTTCTGCCCCGGTGGTTGCCAAAGTATCATCGTGAACCGCACATCCGGCTGGGTCGGCCGCCACTTGGCCGGGATTTGCACACGCCGTTTCTCGTCCACGCCATGCCGATAGCTGGCTTTGTAAGAGATCCGTTCGCTGGTTTCGTTCGCTGACATTTCCGGTTCGATTTATGGGGCTTTTAACACACTTCGGCCCACAACGACCCACTTTTACTCTTTTCACCCCATTTAGGTCAACTTTTATCTTCACTTTCGGGAGAGAAAAATGCGGTTCAGTTGTGTTTGCGCCGACCGACTCCCCCGGGTCGAAGCCAAAATTGAACTTGGGCGCATCCTGGCCGCCCTGTTACCCTCCCGGCATTGCAAACTGATGCTTTTGATTATTGCCTGCCGCCCGAATTAATCGCGCAGTCCCCCGCACCGCAACGGGACCAGTCCCGCCTGCTCGTTCTGCCGCGCGATTCCGGCCGCCTGAGCCACCGGAGCTTCCCCGATCTGCTCGACTATTTGCGCCCCGGTGACGTCCTGGTAATGAATAACTCCCGCGTCTTTCCGGCCCGCTTGCACGGTCGGAAACCGGAGACCGGTGGACAGGTGGAATTATTGCTGCTGGAAGAGTGCGCCGTGAATGACTGGTGGACGATGCTCCGGCCCGGTAAACGGGTGCGCCCCGGCTCCGAAATTCAACTCACGGATGCGCACGGTGCTCCGTTCCCTGGGCGCGCGGTGGTCCAGGAAAAGAACCACGCGGGTCACTGTCGCGTTCGTTTTTTGGGAGTCGATAATATCATGGCTGTCCTGGATAAAATCGGCGAAGTTCCCCTTCCGCCTTACATCACCCGCCGCGAAAACCCGTCGCCGGTTGATGATCGAACTCGCTATCAGACCGTTTACGCGCAGGCCACCGGCTCCGTGGCGGCGCCCACAGCGGGCTTGCATTTCACCCCGGGCCTCCTTGCTCAATTGCGTTCGCTCGGAGTGCACCTGCACTGGCTGACGCTGCATGTGGGTCCCGGTACTTTTGCGCCGGTCAAGGCGGCCGACCTGACCCAGCACGACATGCATGAGGAAAGGTTCTCCCTTGACCAGTTGACGGCGGCGGCCATTGCCGGGGCGAAGCGCGAACAGCGCCGCGTTATCGCCGTCGGCACCACCACGGTGCGCGTCCTGGAAAGCGTTGCCGCAAGCAACCACGGTGAGGTCATCGCCGCCACCGGACGCACGCGCATATTTATCTATCCGCCGTTCCAGTTCAAAGTGGTCGATGCGTTGCTCACCAATTTTCACCTTCCCCGGTCAACGCTGCTCATGCTCGCGAGCGCGTTCGCCGCGCCGGGCGAAACGCACGGACGAGAGCGTCTGCTCGCTGCCTATGCCGAGGCGGTCCGCGAGCGGTACCGCTTTTTCAGCTACGGCGATGCCATGCTGCTGGTGTAGTTTTGCGTTTCTAATTTTAAAACCCGGTTTAGAAACAGGCTGTGTCTGGCCCCATGAAATCAAAACTCAAAACGCGGAAGCCAAAACTTCCCTTCGTCTTCGTCAACATGGCCATGACGGCGGATGGCAAGATCGCGACCGCGAATCGCGACCTCTCCTCCTTCGGCAGCGCGCGCGATCACGCGCACCTGCTGGAACTCCGCGCCACCGCCGACGCCGTGATGGCCGGCGCCCGGACCGTGGATTTGAATCCCATCAACCTCGGGCCGGGGCCGCAAAAATATCGCCGGGCACGCCTCCAGAATGGATTGTTGGAATTCAACCTGCGGGTGATCGTCAGCGGCTCCGGCTCCCTTGATCCCCGGTCGGCAGTTTTCCAGCAGCGTTTTTCGCCAATCCTCATTCTCACCACCCGCCGCGCCTCAAAAGCAAAACTCAAACGGCTCGCCCGGCTGGCCGACGAAGTGAAAGTGTGCGGTGCGCGGAAAATCAATTTCCGAGTCGCGCTCGCGTGGTTGCGCCGAAAATGGAATGTGCAACGCCTCCTCTGCGAAGGTGGCGGCGAGCTCAACAGCGCCCTTTTCGCCGCCGGTCTGGTGGATGAACTTCACTTGACCATTTGCCCGAATATATTCGGCGGACGCCACGCTCCCACCATTGCCGACGGGTTGGGCGCAGCCACGCTGGCCGAGGCCACGCCGTTGCAATTGAAATCTTCCCGGCGCGTCGGCGCGGAATTGTTCCTGGTCTATCGCACGGTCCCGAAACGGCGGACAAAACACCGCGCCGCTCCACGCCAGTGATTTCCCGATCCAGGTGCTCGGGCACACTTCCCTCATGCCCTGCGCCAGATCACGGCAACCTAAACAGACCACTGTCGTCCCACCTTTAAGCCGGCTCTATGCAGTTCACCTTCAGACCGCATCTGCCCATGCCATCCACCACGAACAAAATGTTGACAGGTTCTTGGGTTCCGTAAGCAGCGGGGCCCCTTTTCTTTATCCAGTTGTGTCAGTAGTGAGAACTGACACTTGCTCGAAGCAGCTGAGGAAGCTGTGGAGGTGTGGAGGTGAGCCGGTTCAAGTTGTCGTATGTGTTTGTTCTGGTCATTCGCGTGTTACCACTTTGACTGAACTCAATCTGGCTTACCAACGGGGAATTGGCAAGATACGTGTATGTGGCTGAATTGGTCCCATCGCCCACCGACTGCAACCGGCTCGCCGCATCAAAACCGTAGCCCGTCGTCGCTAGAGTGCTGGAGCCGGATTTAAGCGTCATGTTCGTCCTGCGCAGCAAACCATCGTAGTTGTTGGTGACATTCATGCCA
>JAYTXL010000392.1:0-13605 GCA_043742955.1 Verrucomicrobiota bacterium
GTTTGGCCCAGCCGGCCGTTCAGGTCTCGCCGGTTCCATTCGACTCGCTCACACACCACAAACTGTAGTGGTGTGTGGAGTCACGTAAATACCCCTAAAGCCCTTTGAGGAATTGGGTCAGCCTGACAAATCCAACGGCCGCAGCGGGGCGAGTTTTTTCAAAATGCAGAAACACGAGCCGCAATTGTCCAGCTGCGTGGTTTTCAGCAAGTCGGGCTAATGCTCCAAAGCTAGCTAGTGCGGTCGCAAGCGGGCCAATCGACGGGCGCAATTCCACGGGTCGCAAATCCACGTTGCGTCACGTGCCTGAAACCGGTTCAATCGCGCGAACTAAATCCGAATGCGACTCAACCGTCATCTGTTCATCTCCCTGTGAAACACGCGCCTATACCGGTCCAATTGTTTGAAACAAATCGCGAGCGACTGAAGCAACTGCTGCCGAAAACCGCCCTCGCGGTCGTCAATGCCAATGACGTGCTGCCGACCAACGCGGACGGCACCCTGCCGCTGCACGCGAATACCGACCTGTTCTACCTCACCGGCATTGAGCAGGAGGAAAGCATCCTGTTGCTCTGCCCGGAGGCGGCGGATGAAAAGCTGCGGACCGTACTGTTCCTGCGCGAGCCGAGCGCGCATTTGAAAATCTGGGAGGGCCACAAGCTCTCGCAGGCGGAGGCCACACAGATCTCCGGTATTACGTCGATTAAATGGCTGTCGGAATTTCGCACGGTGTTTCATCTGCTCATGTGCGAGGCGGAGGAGATTTTTCTTAACACCAACGAGCACAAGCGCGCGGTCGTGGAAGTGCCGACCCGCGATGCCCGTTTCGTGCAGGACTGCCAGGCCCGGTATCCGTTGCATCGGTATCGCCGTCTCGCGCAGCTGATGCACCGGTTGCGCGTGGTGAAATCCGAGCCGGAACTGGCGTTGCTCCAACAGGCCATCGACATCACGGACCAGGGCTTTCGCCGCGTATTGAAATGCGTCCGCCCCGGCATAAATGAATGTGAGGTGGAAGCGGAGTTCGCGCGCGCGTTCATCCGGCGGCGGGCCACGTTTGCCTACAACCCCATTATTGCCGCCGGCGCAAATGCCTGTGTGCTCCACTACAACGAGAACGATCAGCCCTGCCGGAAGGGGCAACTGCTCCTGCTCGACGTGGCGGCGCGCTATGCCAATTACAATGCGGACCTCACGCGCACCATTCCGGTGAGCGGCCGCTTCACGCGCCGGCAGAAACAGGTTTACAACGCCGTGCTGCAAGTAATGCGCGCCAGCATTGCGGGGGCGGTGGTCGGCAAACTACATCGCGACTGGCAAAAGGAAGCGCAGGCAATGATGAACGAGGAATTGCTCCAACTCGGATTGATCACCGCACGGGACCTCAAAAAGCAGACACCCGATGAACCGGCCTGCCGCAAATATTTCATGCACGGCCTGGGCCATCCGCTCGGCCTCGACGTGCATGACGTGGGTTTCAGCACCGAGCCGTTTGCCGCCGGCTGGGTGCTCACCGTCGAGCCCGGCATCTATCTGCCCGAGGAAGGTTTTGGCGTGCGTTTGGAAAACGACATCCTCGTCACCGAAAACGGACCGGTGGATTTAATGGCGGACATTCCCGTCGAAGCCGACGAGCTAGAGGAGTTGATGAAAACCGATGCGAGTTTCGATTCTCAAAACGCCTGACCGCAGCGCAGACCTTCCTGCGGCCGGGTGGCCGCGCTGGGCCCACTCCTGTTCAACGGTACCCGGCGCGAATATTTATCTGGGCATCCTCACCCTGCTGGCGCTGGCGGCCAGCGTCTGCGCCCAAGGATCGCGGGCGGATTACGAGCGCGCGTTCAATTACCGGAGGTTCACCGAAGCCAAAGTGCTCAATCGCCAGGTGCAGGCGCACTGGTTCACGAACGGCGCAGGCCTTTGGTATCAGCGCGATCTCACCGGTGGCGGGCATGAATTCATCGTCGTGAACACCGCGACCGGGCAGCGCACCCGGGCGTTTCAACATGAGCAACTCGCGACGGCGCTGGAGCAGGCGGATCAGGAAAAACTACGCGCCGATCAACTGCCCCTGGAGCAGCTTGAGTTTAGCGATGACGGAACCACGCTGGAGTTCCGGTGCCGCGGCCTCGCCTGGCAGTACGATTTGGGGAGAAATAAATTGCGCGCCAGCCCGAAGCCGGCCCGGCCCAGCCTGCCCGCCAAGCCACTTGGACAATTTCCCCGGGCCAGCCGGCGCACCGGCAATGACACCTCCATCGTCTTCGTCAACCGCACGGCGGCTGAAGTGGAGCTGTTCTGGCTGGCGACGGATGGCGAACGGCGCAGTTACGGAAAGATCGCGCCGGGCAAAGAGCACGACCAGCACACGTTTGCGGGCCATATCTGGCTGGTGACGAACAAGCAGGGCGAATCACTGGCCGCCTTTGAGGCCGAGGAGAACCCGCTTCGGGCGGAAATCAACGGCCAGCAACCCACGGCCACTGCCGCCCGTCCGGAAAACAGGGCGGCCCGGCAACCATTACCCGGCACCTCGCCCGACGGACGCTGGCGCGCGTTCGTGAAGGAATTCAATGTCTGGCTCGTGGACACCAAGTCCGGCGAGGAAACGCAATTGAGCCACGATGGGCGGGCGGGGGATGCGTACGGGGATCAACTTGCTTGGTCGCCGGATTCCCGAAAGCTCGTCGCCGTCCGCGTCGAGCCAGGCCAGGAGCACAAGGTTTATCTGGTCGAGTCGTCGCCGAAGGATCAATTGCAGCCTAAACTGATTTCCTATGATTACCTCAAGCCCGGCGATAAGCTGCCCCACCCCCGACCACAGCTTTTTGAGGTGGCAACGAAGCAGCAAATCCCCGTTCACGACGAGTTGTTTTCAAATCCGTTCACTGAGAAAGGGGACTTGAACATCCGCTGGGAACGAGACTCGGCGCGCTTCACATTTTCTTACAATCAGCGCGGCCACCAGGTCTTCCGCGTCATCGGCGTGCACGCGGCAAATGGGGCGGCCCGGGCCGTGGTGAACGAGGAACGGGCGACATTTGTTGACTATTCCGGCAAGCAATTTCTCCACTGGCTCGACGACCCGCAGGAACTTGTCTGGATGTCCGAGCGTGACGGCTGGAATCACCTCTACCTTTACGACGCCGCAACCGGCCGCGTGAAAAATCAAATCACCCGCGGTGACTGGGCGGTGCGCGGCGTGGACCGGGTGGACGAACAGGCGCGGCAGATCTGGTTTCGCGCCGGCGGGATTCGGCCCGGCCAGGATCCTTACTACATTCATTATTGCCGGGTGAATTTCGATGGCTCCGGTCTGACCATCCTCACCGAAGGCGATGGCACCCACACAATTGATTTTTCACCCGACCGCCGGTTCTTCCTCGACACCTATTCGCGGGTCGATCGGCCGCCGGTTCACGAGTTGCGCCGGAGCAGCGATGGCACCTTGGTCAGCGAACTGGAGCAGGCGAACTGGAACGACCTGCGCCAGACCGGCTGGCGTCCGCCGGAGCGCTGGGTCGCGAAAGGCCGCGATGGGACGACGGATATTTACGGAGTTATTCATCGTCCGACCAACTTTGATCCCTCCCGAAAATATCCGATCATCGAATACATTTACGCCGGACCCCACGATTCCTTCGTGCCCAAGCGCTTCAGTCCGCTGCACGGCGGCTGGGTGCAGGAAATGACCGAGCTGGGCTTTGTGGTCGTGCAGCTGGATGGCATGGGCACCAGCAACCGCTCGAAAAAGTTCCACGACGTCTGCTGGAAAAATCTCGGCGACGCTGGTTTTCCCGACCGCATCGCGTGGATCAAGGCCGCCGCCGCGAAATATCCGCAGCTCGATCTGGCGCGCGTCGGCATTTACGGCGGCAGCGCCGGCGGCCAGAATTCCGCGCGCGCGCTGTTAGCGCACGGGGATTTTTACAAGGCCGCCGTCGCCGACTGTGGCTGCCACGACAACCGCATGGATAAGATCTGGTGGAACGAGCAATGGATGGGCTGGCCGGTCGGCCCGCATTATGACGAGCAATCCAATGTCACGCAGGCGAAGCATCTCCGGGGAAAGCTCCTGCTGATCGTTGGCGAACTGGATCGCAATGTGGACCCGGCCACGACGCTCCAGCTCGCCAACGCCCTCCAGATGGCCGACCAGGATTATGAACTGCTCATCGTCACCGGTGCCGGGCACGGTGCTGGTGAAACCCCCTACGGAAAACGTCGGCGTGCGGATTTTTTTGTGCGCCATCTGCTCGGCGTCGAACCACGCCACGACTGAACAGTGACTCCCACCGATTTCATGAAACTCCCCCACCTCCTCACGCTCTCCGTTCTGCTCCCGCACATTATTCTTGCCGCACCGGAGTTGCCCGGCACGCCCGCCACCGCCGGTAAAGAGCCGGCGACCCAGGCCGAAAAGGACTGGGTGGACTCGCGCTGGCAGCAGATGGATATCGGCTCGTTTCTGGCGTCGAATTTGCACACCCCCGCCGGCTGGGTCGCCAAGGGACTGTCCATTCGTGTCGGTGATGCGGGCGAGGCCTCGGTCTGCTATGACACCGGCACGCCGGCGTTGCGCGCGGCTTGGACCGGAGGCTTTCTGACATTTTCTCCGGCCCGCTTTGGTTTGGGCGGCCCACCGACGGCCGGTGGCGACTGGGCCTTCTCCACGCCCGCAGGCATGGGTTGGCGCGGAGCGACCGTCAGGCATGAGGCCTTGCACGTTCACGGTCAGCGCGTGGTCATTGATACGCGTGTCGGCCCGACGCTGGTGCGCGAAACACCGTGGTTCGAAAAAGTGGGTGAGCTCAATGTCTTCACCCGCACCCTCGAGATCGACGCTTCGACGGCGGCCCTGACCCACCGACTCTTTCTGCTGCCGGGAGCGAGCGGCACGGTGCACGAAGAAAAAAACCTCGGGCTGGCCATCCTCGAAAAGAATGGAATCGTCACGGCCGTGGCCCGCCAGGGGGGAACGAAGGTCGGGTTGACGGTGAACGACGGCGCGGTGGAATTCACGATCCCCGCCCATTCCCCGGGACAACATTTTAAGCTGCTACTGTGGACCGGCCCGCGCGCGCGCCTGCCCGAGTTTGAGAAACATGCCGCGATCCAATCCGCCTTCGGGGATCTCCGGGCGCTTTCAAAACCGGGCGCGGCCCGCTGGCTACCCGCGTTGACGAATGCGGGGCAGGTGGGATTTCCCACGGACGGCTTCGCTGTCGATACCCTGACCGCGCCCTACAACAATCCTTGGAAGGCGCTCCTGTTTTGCGCGGGCGTGGATTTTTTCCGCGACGGCTCGGCGGCGATCGGCACGATTCACGGCGATGTCTGGCGCGTAAGCGGACTCGACGACAAGTTGCAAGCGGTGACGTGGAAGCGTTTTGCCACCGGATTATTTCAACCGCTCGGATTGCGCGTGGTGAATGATCGGGTGCATGTGCTGGGCCGCGACCAGATCACCGTGCTGCACGACGACAACGGCGATGGCGAGGCGGATCGCTACGAGAATTTTTGCAACCTCATGGAGACGTCGACGGGCGGACACGATTACACGACGTGCCTCGATCAGGATGCGGCCGGGAATTTCTATTACGTGGACCCGATCGGTGTGCATCGGATTTCCGCGGATGGGCGCACGACGGAAATCCTCGCCACGGGCTTCCGCAATCCCAACGGGCTCGGGGTCAGCCGCACGGGCATCATTACGGTAACGCCACAGCAGGGCACGTGGACGCCATCTTCGGTCATTCACGAGACGAAGCGCGGCGGGTATTACGGCTATGGCGGCCCCCGGATAACGCCGGAACGTCCGCTGGGTTACGACGCGCCGTTGTGCTGGCTCCCGCACGCATTCGACAACTCCAGCAGCAGCCAGACCTGGGTGCCGGCGAATCGCTGGGGCGCGTTGGGTGGACAGATGCTGCACTTTGCGTGGGGGCGTTGCACGCTGATGCTGGTCTTGCGCGATGTTACCGACGGTCTGGCGCAAGGCGCGGCGGTGGCGCTGCCGGTGAAGTTTCTTTCGGGACCGATGCGCGGGACCTTCAATCCGCATGATGGAAATCTTTATGTGGCCGGCAGCACCGGATGGCAGACGAGCGCGGCGCGGGACGGTTGTTTGCAGCGGGTGCGTTACACCGGCAAACCGTTGCGCGTGCCGGTGGCGTGGCGTGCCCATGAAAACGGCATCGCGCTGACCTTTGCCCAACCGTTGGATCGGGCCGCCGCAGAAGACGCGGGTCGTTACGCGGTGCATCAATGGAATTATCTTTATTCCGCGAACTATGGCTCGAAGGATTACTCCGTTGCGAATCCGCAGCAGGAAGGCCGCGACGAAGTGGAAGTGCGCACTGCCAAACTGCAGGCAGATGGACGCACGGTGTTTCTGGAGCTGCCCGGGCTGCGGCCGGTGATGCAGATGGAATTGAAGTACAACCTGCCCTTTGCCGGCGGCGGCACGGCGAGCAGCCCGCTTTATCTCACGTTGAACCGGCTCGGCAAACCGCTGCATTGAGGTGCCCAGTCATTGATCGCGATGTTTCGACACCGCGTCGGCCGCTGCGCCCAACCGGCTGAGTCAAATCCAAACGCCGACAGGGCCACCGTCCCCCCGGTTCGTCTGCCGAAAGCACCGGGAACTCGAGGCATTCTCCGCTGCGGTGGTTATGGCTGCGGCAGTATTTCTAATTCAAATTTGGGTTCAACTATTGCACCGGACGAATAACTCGTACCCGGTGCGATTCGCTGTCGCCAATGAAAATAGAACCATCGGCGTCCACAAATATTCCGTGCGGGCGGGCGAGCTTGCATTTTAACGGGTCACCGTCGGGACCATCACCTTTTTCACCCGTGCCGGCGATTAATTCGAGCCGGCCCGTTTTCCGATCGATCATGCGAATGCTGTGGCTCTCAGTGTCGGCCAGATAGACATTGCCGTTGGGCGCAACGCTGATTCCCTTTGGGCCCGAGAGGGTGGCTTCCTGTGCGGGACCGCCGTGGCCGGTGAAACCTTTTTTTCCCGTGCCGGCGACATGCTGGATGGTTCCGGATTTGAGATCGAGTTTGACCACTTGATTGCCTTCCCGCAGCGCCAGCCAAAGATTTCCATCCCGATCAAAGTCCAGGGTCCGCGGACCGTTCAAGGGTGTTTCGGCGAATTTTGCACCATCCGGCGTGGGGCCCGGCTTTCCGGTTCCCGCGAAGG
Organism: Verrucomicrobiota bacterium; assembly: GCA_043742955.1. Classification (GTDB taxonomy): domain Bacteria; phylum Verrucomicrobiota; class Verrucomicrobiia; order Limisphaerales; family JAYTXL01; genus JAYTXL01. Next base: position 7,214 of record JAYTXL010000392.1, read on the forward strand.
TGGAAATGATTCCGGTCGCCGAAGACACCTTCCGCACAACCTGATTGCCGATATCGCAAATATAGAGTTCCCCCCGGGAGTCAAATTGAATGCTGTGCGGTTGCTTCAGCAACGCTTGCGCGGCCGGACCACCATCACCGGAGTATCCGGGCTTGCCCTGACCGGCAACAGTGGAGATGAGGTGCGTCTTCGCATCGACCCGGCGCACACAGTGATTGTTCATATCCACGATGAAAAGATTCCCGGCACGATCGAAGCGGATTTCATGCGGCAGATTCATTTCGGCTTGCAAGGCCGGACCGCCATCACCGGCATAGCCTCGCTTTCCCGTTCCAGCCACCGTCGAAACTACGCCGTTGGGAGCCACTTTGCGGACGATATGATTGTCGTATTCGCAGAAATAGAGGTCGCCATCCGGACCCCGGACGACCCCAAAAGGGTTATTCAACTGCGCCTGGGTGGCGGGCCCACCATCCCCCGCGTAACCTTTTTCGCCCGTACCCGCAAAGGATTTCACCTGCCCATGACCTTGCGAAAACGCACTTTTCGAAAGGGCGAACGCAAACATGAGGCCCATAACAAGTTTGATTGTTGGCATAAATGTGGGCGCGGAACTCAATCTAATATGTTATGTAAATATATAATATACAGCATGTTATATAATATATTGTTGCGTTGAATAACTCAATAGTGACTCACAAATCACCGCCACAGTTGCCGCTTTCTTCGGTGGTCTCCAGATGTGCTTCGGCGGCGCACGCTTGGGGGTGGTGTTGTGGTCCGCGCTTCATGCAAACCATCAATAGACTAACATCGGCGGGGGAAATTCCCGAGATCCGCGAAGCTTGCCCCAGGGTGATCGGACGAATCTTCCCTAGTTTTTGGCGCGCCTCCGTTCGCAAGCTTGGGACTTTACCATAGTCGATCCAGGCAGGGATTTGTTTGTCCTCCATGCTTTTAAACTTATCGACCTCGACCTGTTGCCGATCGATGTAGCCGGAATATTTGATCGCGATCTCCGCCTGCTGGATCACCTCCGGATGCGCCCCTTCCTTTTGATGGGACAACTGGGCGTAGCTCACCTCGGGCCGACGTAAAATTTGAGCCAGCGAAACGGAGCCATCGTACGTTTTTTCCAAACGTTTGATTTCCTTAAGGATGGATTCCTCCTTGGTCTTCAGGGTTTGGTAGTGGCGTAGAGGCAGCAGCCCAGCCTTGTATCCGACTTCACTCAATCTCAGGTCCGCATTGTCCTGCCGCAGGAGCAGGCGGTACTCGGCCCGGGAGGTAAACATGCGATACGGCTCGATGGTTCCCTTGGTTACGAGATCATCAATCAGTACGCCAATGTAGGCTTGATCCCGACGTAACACCACCGGCTCGCGTCCTTGCACTCGCAGCGCGGCATTCATCCCTGCCATCAACCCTTGCGCCGCAGCTTCCTCATAGCCCGAGGTCCCATTGATTTGGCCCGCCAGGAATAGATTGCGGCAGGCTTTGGTTTCGAGCGATGGAAAGAGCTGGGTGGGAAACGCGAAATCATATTCCACCGCATAGGCTGGACGCATAATTTCGGCCTGCTCACAGCCAACGATGGTGCGGACCAATTCCACTTGCACTTCAAACGGCAGGCAGGTCGAAAAGCCGTTGACATATATTTCGTCGGTGGCAATGCCTTCCGGTTCCAGGAAAACCTGCTGCCGTTTTTTCTCCGGGAATTTGACAATCTTATCCTCGATCGAAGGACAATAGCGTGGACCCACCCCTTCGATAACACCAGAATACATGGGGGATTTGTGGAGGTTCGCTCGGATGATCTCCGCTGTCTGGTCGGTAGTGTAGGTGATATGACAGGGAAGCTGTCCGTTGTTCTGGTCTAGAATTGATCCGGCCGGATACTTTCCGTTACCGGAGCATCGGGCTGGCGGGAGCATCGCGGATTGTTCCACGTGGAACAAATCATCCTTCCAATACGTAAAATAAGGAATGGGCTCATCGCCGGGCTGCGCTTCTGTTTTCGAAAAATCGATGGAATTCCTGACCAGCCTTGGCGGTGTGCCGGTTTTAAGACGACTCAATTCGATTCCGATCTCCTTCAAAGAACCGGACAAACCCATGGCGGCTGCTTCGCCCGCTCGCCCACCGGCTTGCTGGTTCGATCCGACGTGCATCAAACCGCGTAGGAAAGTTCCGGTCGTAATGATTACGGTGGTCGCCAAAAACCGAACCTCCAACATCGTTTCAACACCACAAATCTGGCCCTCATTCCATACCAACCGGGCTATCTGTCCCTGCTTACAATCCAAATTCGGTTGGCGCTCGCAAATCCATTTTAATCGAAACTGATACGCTTTCTTATCGCATTGGGCCCGCGGCGCCCATACAGAAGGCCCTTTCTTCGTGTTGAGCATCCGAAACTGCAGGCCGGTCATGTCGGTGTTCTTCCCCATTTCACCACCCAATGCATCGATTTCCCGGGCCAAGTGTCCCTTGGCCAAACCACCAATCGCCGGATTGCAAGACATCTGCCCGATGGTGTCCAGGTTGATGGTCAACAGTAAAGTGTTACAACCCATGCGTGCCGCAGCCAAAGCCGCCTCAATGCCGGCATGTCCTGCACCCACCACAATGACGTCGTACTTTTTGGGGTAAACAAACATCGAAAATTAGATTGGTCGTCGACGCGCTAAACTAATTGGTAGGTGGAATCAAAGGGGGATTTCCCGGCGTTCTTCCGAACCCCACGGTTGGGATTAGCCGCCAGATGTTCCAATACTTTAAAGATTGTTTCGCTGCTGTCTTCCATTCCAATCTCCTGCGCGAGGTTGGCAACCGTAAATGCCCGCGTAGGATTCTTGGTCAGGCAGTCAAAAATGAGTGCTTGCAAAGCGATGACGGCGGTGGCCGCCTTCTTTCCTGCTTCAACGCCTGGTTGGTGATATGCATTGATGTTGACCAAACTTGCGTAGAGACCCACGGCCCGCTCAAATAAGGCGATTAAGACTCCAATTGTGAATGATGAGACATTCTTTATCGTTAATGTTATTGATTGCCGTCCATTTTCATGCAATGCTTTGCGTGTTCCCAACAAAAAACCACTAAGATAATCACCCGAAGTCACCTTCGGCTCAACCATTAGCGAATGACCCGCGCGATCCTGCAGGACTTCGATAAACACCACGAAGAAGTTGGCTATACCATCTCTAAGTTGTTGCACATACGCATGTTGATCCGTTGACCCTTTGTTACCATACACGGCCATGCCTTGATTCACAACCGCGCCATTCAAGTCTCGTTCTTTGCCAAGTGATTCCATGACAAGCTGCTGAAGATATCTTGAAAACAGCTCGATTCGATCTTTATAGGGCAAAACAACCATGTCTTTTTCACCTTTACCGTTACCGATGTAAAACCACATCAAAGCGAGTTGGGCGGCGGGGTTCTGGGAAATATCCGTTTGCCGGGTAGCGGCATCGCACGCCTTGGCCCCCGCCAGCAAACCAGCAATATCCAGTCCCTGCAAAGCCGCAGGTAAGAGGCCGACCGCAGAAAATTCACTGGTCCGTCCCCCGACCCAATCCCACATTGGAAAGCGACGCAACCAGCCATTCTTCAAGGACACCTTATCCAGCTCGCTCCCTGGGCCAGTCACCGCAACGGCATGGGCGGAAAACTGTAACCCGGCCGCTTCATAGGCGGCTTGCGCTTCTAACATACCGTTTCTGGTTTCCTTGGTGCCGCCCGACTTCGAAATAACGAGGCAAAGGGTTTGGCCCAATTTCGAAGCCAAGCGCGCCAGCACCTTGTCCATGCCATCGGGATCCGTGTTATCAAAAAAGTGGACCTGCAACTTGTCCGTGACGGAATGGCCCAAAGCGTGGGCTACAAACTGGGGACCCAAGGCAGAACCACCGATGCCAATAATCAAGAGCTGCTCAAACCGACCGTGCGCACCGGCCACGATCCCGGCATGAATCAATTGGGCGAATCCTTGAATTGCAGCCCGCGTGTCATCAATTTCCGAGCGGATGGCCGGCGTGGGCGCCCGGGCGGAGTCGCGGAGCCAATAGTGCCCCACCATGCGACCCTCGTCCGGGTTGGCCATGCCGCCCCGCTCCAATTCTGCCATGGCCGCGAAGGCATTCTGGATCCGCGGTTCCATGCGGGCAAAAAAATCATCTGCAAAATTCATCCGGCTCAGGTCGAGCGCCAGATGCAGCGCGGGGAATTCGGCATAATACTTTTGGAAGCGCTCCCAGTGTTGGTCGGTGGATGGTTTCATAAAATAATGGCGACCATAACCGCGGCAGAGCGGGAGCGAAACAACGAATTTGCCCCCGCCCCTGAACGCCCGAAACATTACAATCTTGGGTCGGATTTGTAGCTTGGATTCCGTTGCCAATTTTCCGGTTCACGCTAAAGTGCGCCCATGATCATTATTATTCTTCTGGTGGTGCTGGTGCCCCTCCTGCTCGTCGGGCTTTTCCTGATGGCGGCCTACAATGGGCTCGTGGGATTTCGCCAGGCCGTGAAAAATGCCTGGGCGCAAATCGACGTCCAGCTGACGCGCCGCCACGATCTCATCCCCAACATCGTCAGCACGGTCAAAGGCTACGCGGCCCATGAGAAAGGGACGCTCGAAGCCGTGATGAATGCCCGGGCCAAAGCCACGAGCGTGACGCTTCCCGCAGACAAGATCAAAGCCGAAGGGGAACTTAGCTCCGCTCTGGGTCGCCTGCTGGCCGTCTCCGAGGCCTATCCGGATTTGAAAGCCAACCAGAATTTTCTGGCGCTGCAGGAGGAGTTGACCAGCACGGAAAATCGCGTGGCGTATGCCCGCCAATTTTACAACGACAGCGTGACCAAACTCAACACCGCCATCCAAACCTTTCCCACCGTGATCATCGCCGGCATGTTTGGCTTCAAGGAGGAACCGTTTTTCGAGGCGCCGGCAGAAGAAAAGAAAGTGCCGAACGTGCAGTTTTGATCGGTCGACCCGGGCCTCGGCTGGAACCAGAAGCACGCGGACGCCAGCCGAGCTCTTCTTTGCCCACGGAATCCTAAACCACCGTGAACAGGCAGCGCACCCCGATTCCGTAGGCTGTGGATCCAATCTGCGGCCTTGTCCCTGATGAATTTTCTCGACGAACAAAAACGGAATGTGCGCACTACCTGGCTCTTGAGCAGCGCGTTTTTCGTGGTGCTGTGGGTCGCCGCCGTGGGCCTCGATCTGGCTCTGTTTCGGGGCCGCGCCTTCTGGATAACCCCCGTCGTAATCGTGTTCGCCATCTTTCAAGGGCTCTATGCTTATTACAGCGGCACGGATATCCTCCTTCGTTCCGTAGCGGCCGAGGAACTGGATCCCACGCTGTCGCCACGCCATCGCCAGGTGGCCAACGTCCTCGCCGAACTTTGCCTCGCCGCCGGGCTGCCGCAGCCGCCTCTCTATGTGGAACCCGACGACGCCATCAACGCGTTCGCCGCCGGGCGTGATCCGGAGCACGCGATCATCTGCGTCACCACCGGGCTCATCGAAAAGCTGGGCCGCAACGAAATTGCGGGCGTGCTGGCGCACGAGCTGGCGCACATCCGCAATCGCGATGTGCTGCTCTTCACCATCATGGCCGCATTCATCGGCTCCGTGGGTTTGCTGGCCGCCCTCGTCTGGCGCGGGGTACGCGGCACCCGGGTCAGCGGTCGCTCCAAGAATTCCGGCCAGATCGCCCTGGCGCTGTTTGCCATTGCCCTGGTTCTTTGGCTGGTTTCCTGGATTGGCCGGCTGCTGAACCTGGCGGTAAGCCGCTCCCGCGAATTCCTCGCCGACGCCACCGCGGTGGAATTCACCCGCGAACCGGAGGGCTTGATGGAAGCGCTCCAAAAGATTCAGCGCGAGGCGCTGGAAACCGAATACGGGGCGGCGGATCTGGCGCACGCCTATTTTGCCCAGCCCCATTTCCACGCGAGTGGACTGTTTGAAACCCACCCGCCCATCCAGGAACGCATCACCCGCCTGCGCGGCTGGCGCCCCACGAGCCCGGAAAAATCAATTTGACCTGCGACCCCGCAGCCATTAACACTTTAAAGGTAATGAAAAATACGATCCTGCGACTGTCTTTGTTGAACGCGCTGCTCCCGGGCAGCACGGCCGTCGGGTTCTGATTGGCAACAACAGATTTTTGAACCCCACTGCCAGAAACGGCGGTGGGGTTTTATTTTAGCCACCCTAGCACCTCCCGATCATGCTGAAAGACACCGTCTCCAAATACCGGCCCTTCCCCGCCGTGCCCTTGTCCGATCGTCAATGGCCGGCCCGCATTCTCACCGCCGCACCCAGCTGGTGCAGCGTCGACCTGCGCGACGGCAACCAGGCGCTCGCCGTCCCGATGAACATC
>JAYTXL010000393.1:0-8696 GCA_043742955.1 Verrucomicrobiota bacterium
GTTTGGCCCAGCCGGCCGTTCAGGTCTCGCCGGTTCCATTCGACTCGCTCACACACCACAAACTGTAGTGGTGTGTGGAGTCACGTAAATACCCCTAAAAGGGATTGTTTATCTGGTGGGCGCGGGGTCGGGCAACGCGGGGGGTTGTTCACGTTGCGGGGGGGGGGATGGGGCACGCACCGATGTGGTGGTCCCTCCCATCGCTTGGTGCCATTGGGAACAAGCGCGTAAAACTTCTCATCGTAAGAGCCGATATAGTTAGTGGTTGCCAGCGGCGGTCGGGGCATCGACGTGGCCGCCGTTGATAAACTCCTATTTCTTGGCGCCATCGGGCTTCAGCTCATAGATGTTGGTTTCGCGCGCGCCGAAATAAATGGTGCCGTCCGCACCGATGGCCGGGGAGGATTCGAATCAGTAATCCGTGGCGAATTCCTAGTGTAGTGTCCCACAAACGACTTCGGGAAGGAAGGGTTGCATTTTCATGGACGGTTTTGATGAACGAATCAACCGCGAAGGCCCGAATTCATGGAGATTGCCGGCGTCACGAAATATGCAGGGTCTCCATTCCGATTGGCGAAATGGGCCCCACTATGACAAATGCGGATGCCCGATGCTTCCCGCATCCAAATCGGTACAATCGGTTCAAAAACCGGCGGTTGCCTGCGCTGTGGCACCGGCGGCGAAATGTGCCAGGGCCAGACGATGGGCTTCCTGCCAGTCACGGATGGCGGCTTGAAAGCGGTCCCGCGCTTCGTGAAACTCGTGGCGCAGTTCCGCCAACTTTTCGCGCGAGGCCTCGAATTTCTTGTGGGCGACCTGGCTATATTCCGCTTCCAATCGTTCCCAATGTTGGAATGTTTGTTGCAACCTTGCCTGAGCCGCCTGCAGGCGGGAGTGAATCGGTTCGGCGAGCGGGCTGGGCAGGGCGATGAGTCGTGCTGCCAGCTGTCGTTGTTGTTCAGTGGTTTCGGCGAGCAGAATGCGCTCCAAGGGAACACGGCGGAGTTGGCGCGTCAGTCCCAGCTTGCTCAGCGTCCAGATGGTCCATTTCGTGGGGTCGAACTGCCAAGCTTTGACGCCGTTACGGTAGTCGTGCTGGAAGGTGTGATGATAGTTATGGTAGCCCTCGCCCATCGTCAATACGGCCATGATGGCACTGTCACGGGCCGTGCACTTGCTCGAATAGGGGCGGCGACCCAGCGTGTGGCAAAGTGAATTGATGAAGAAAGTCGCGTGGTTCACAATCACGACCCGCGCCACGCCGGCCACCAAAAAACTTGTGAGCGCGCCGGTCGGGCCATTCCAAAGCCAGCCGAGCAGGGTTGGTAATCCGAAACAGGTCAAGGTGGCAATGAGGTGGTAGTGACGATGTTGCCAGGCGACGAGGCGGTCTTTCTGAAGATCGCTCACGCAATCCAGCGAGGTGTCGGGCTGCAGCTTGAAAAGAATCCAGCCGATGTGTGCATGGAAGAATCCCTTCGAGATGTCATACGGATCTTCGTCGTGATCGACAAACTTGTGGTGTTTTCGATGGTCAGCCGCCCAAATCAGGACCGAGTGCTCGAAGGCCGCCGCACCGAACAAGAGGGTGAACAACCTTACCGGCCAAGCTGCCTGGAATGCGCGATGCGAGAACAGACGGTGATATCCGAGCGTAATGCTGAGTTGCGTGGCAGCCCAAAAAAATAGGAACAGCGCAATTTGGAAGGCGTCGATCCCATGCCGCCATAGGTAGACCGGTACCACGGTCAGGGTTAACAACATGGTGCCGATGAAGAAGACGCTGTTCGGCCAGCGAATCAATTTCCAGGGAATAGGTGCCATGAGCAATAGTGATATGGTTTGAAACTGACTAATTCTAATCTATTAAAAATTCCGACCCATCCTCAGCGGCGGACAACCGCCGAGGCTTCCATGATCCACCCACACAACAAACCCCGCCGGCACCGACTGGACTTTCCACGTCCAGCGGACGACAAAGCCACACCGGACACAAGCGACCCGCAGACGATCCTCATGCATTTGGATGGTGGAAGATCTGTTCCCAATCAGAATGGCTTACCGGGGCCATATTGCAATTTCTATTTGCGGAAAATGGCTGGGTTGCAATGTGGGGATGTGCCCCCTCAAAAAAAGCCGTCATGGGAGTTTAGTCCAAGTAGATGAATTCGTTTAAATTCAGTAGGGTGCGGCAGAACTCAGAGAGGCTGTGCTGTTCGAGGAACCGTTCGCAGGCCATCCGTTCCGCCGGCAGCGGGGGGCGCTGCAACGCAAGCAGGAAGGCCCGGTGCAGGCGTTCGCTCCGACTGGGTCCGGATTCCCGTTCCACGCGCGCGGCGAAAGCCCGGGCGGTTTCCGTTGCCAGCGGACTGTTAAGCAGGGAGAGTGCTTGGGGGGCGACCGTTGAAATGGTCCGCCGGCCGCAGGAGGTCGTGTTTTCAGGAAGATCAAAGGTTTCCATGAAGGGTATCCGCACGGTGCGTTTTTGTACTAGGAAGATGCCGCGCACGTTCTGTTCGGTTTTGGGTGATGGATACCAACCCTTGGTGCGGGTCTCGTTATCATCCAGAAACGCCGGGTTGGCTTGCAGGACTTCCGGCGGCAGCTCTGGCCAGACGGGTGCGCCCCCGGTTTTGTGCTGCAGGGTGCCAGCGACGGTCAGCAGAGCATCGCGGAGTTGTTCGGCGGAAAGACGGCGGGGGAGAGGGGGGATCAGTGAATCAGTCATCAGGGTGTCAGAGCGGATCGCGCCGCGCTTACCGGTCGCTTTTGGCCGTGATTCGCTGATTACTGCCGGGCCGGACGACTGCCGGTAGGCCGCGCTCGTGACGATGAGACGGTGAAGATTTTTCAACGACCAGCCTTGCTGGATAAACTCCATGGCCAGCCAGTCGAGCAGCCCGGGATCTGTGGGTCGGCCGCCCGCCAAGCCAAAGTCGTTGGGGGTCGCCACCAAGCCGTGGCCAAAATGGGATTGCCAAACGCGGTTCACCAACACGCGAGCCGTGAGCGGATTCGCGGGCGACGCGATCCATTCAGCAAGCGTCAAGCGGCGGCCGGTGGTTTTCGGGTTGCTCGCTGGGCGGATTGCAGCGGCATTTGGATCGAGGATGGAGAGGAAGCCTGGTTCGACCTGTTCCCGTGGCTCCTTGTAGTTGCCCTGGAACAGGACGCGGGTTGCGGGTGGGGTGCCGTCCGCATCCGTCATCAGCCAGCCAGGAGTGAACTCACGCCGTTGCTGCTTCAGCAAAGTGATGTCCTTGCCGTGCTGATCGTAGCGCTCTTTCTCGTGTCCCTGAAGGGCCGCAGTGACGTCCGGGTCGGACGGTTCAACCTTCTGGCGCACGGCTTCGAACTTGCTTTTCAAATCGCCCACCTGGCTGGACTTCGGCAGATCGAGCCAGGTTTTCTCCTCGGCGGTCAGTTGGGCGGCGCGTTGTTCGCGCAGCCGCAATTTTACTCCGGCCAGCAAGTCGACTCGCTGCTGTTCCGAAGGCTTGAGCTTGCGGTCGACTTCTTCGTTGTGCCGACGGATGGACTCCTGCTCGACGGCGAGATCGAGCGGTAGATCATCGGTGAACTTCACGGGTTCGAAAAACGCGCGCATCCGGAAATGGTCGGCCTGCGACAGCGGATCGTATTTGTGGTCGTGACAGCGGCAGCAGGCCATCGTCAGACCAAGGAACGCCGCGCTGGTGGTTTCCACAAGATCCGCCATCAACTCGGCCCGGCTGCGGTCCTGTTCATTAAAAGCGCCGGCGGAATTATCCTGCGGACCAAGGCGCAGATAGCCGGTGGCGATCAAACAATCTTGTTCCGCCACCGTGCGCGGCGGCCCGGCGAGTAGTTCATCGCCGGCCAGTTGCTCGCGGATAAACTGGTCGAATGGCTTGTCCGCATTGAACGCACGGATGACGTAATCACGAAACCGCCAGGCGCGCGGACGGAACTCGTCCCAGTCGAAACCATTGCTGTCGCTGTACCGGATCACGTCCAGCCATTGCCGCGCCTGATGCTCGCCGTAACGCGGCGAATCCAGCAGATGATCCACCACTTTTTCATACGCGTCGGATGAATGGTCCTGCTGGAACGCATCGATTTCCTCCGGCGACGGCGGCAGGCCGGTGAGATCAAAGCTCAAGCGGCGCAGGAGCGTGCGGCGGTCGGCTTCACTGGTCGGCGCGAGTCTGGCGGCCTCCAGTCGGGCGAGGACGAAGCGGTCAATCGGATTTTGCACCCAACGCTTATTGTGGACGGATGGCGGGGGCGCGTTGGAGATCGGTTGCAGCGACCAGAGGTCCAGGCGTTGGCCGCCAAAAATACGGACGATGGGATTGCGCGGATCCGACCAGGCATCCCCGATGCGTTCGCCGGGTTTTGTCGGCGGCAGCGCGGTGAGCGAGGCGGTTGCCGGCCACGGGGCACCGTTGCGGATCCAGCGTTTCAATTCGGTGATGTCGGTGGCGGTGAGTTTTTCCTTGGGCGGCATCTTCAGTTCCTTTTTGGAATGAAGCACGGCGTCGAGGAGCAGGCTCTCCGCCGGTTTGCCGGGGATCACGGCGGGGCCGCTCTCGCCGCCTTTGACCGCTGCAGCTCGCGAGTCCAGCCGCAGGCCGCCCTTTTGCTTTTCCGCCCCATGACAGGTGATGCAGCGCGAGTCGAGCAGCGGTTTGACCCGACCAAGGAAATGCTGGTCGGCCAACGGGTCCGCCCCGGCGAGTTGGGCGCAAATGAGCGTGCTGACGAATGTGGTCAAGCGAACTGGGTTCACTTAAGCGAATATGCACGGAACACGCGCCGCGGAAAAGTCGTTTGTTTCAGCGGGGGCGCGAGCGGGCGCATTTCAGCTTTTTGCAGGGCAAGCCGGAGGCTTGCCAGCCATGAGCCTGGGATGAGCGAGTTGGCGAGCGACATACCCGGTTAAAACGCCCTGGAGGGGTGGCAGACGAATGCGCACTACCGAGTGCGGTCACCGCAGGATTCATCCATGGCTGGCACCGCTTTCAGGGTGCAATACCTCGGACCCCTGATCCGGGGGTATCGCTGGGCTCAACCCCCGGCTAATGGCTGGCAACCTTTCAGGTTGGCCTGGAACAGCACTGGCAAGAAATTGAGATGCGCCCTCGGACACCACCTTCAAGAATGAAGATTTGTCAGCCGCCGTTTTTCGCGCCATAGTGGCAGCATGTTCCTCCAACCCGGCCAGGGCACCCGCCGCGATTTCCTCGGTCGCGTGGGCGCGGGCTTTGGTGCGTTCGCCTTGAGCGCATTGATGCGGCTGGAGGCAAAAGGGGCGGCCAAGGAAGGTCCGGACATCGATCCGCTGAATCCTTTCAAGCCGCGTCCGCCGCATTTCAAGCCACGCGCCAAGTCGGTGCTTTTTCTGTTCATGGTCGGCGGGCCGTCGCCGGTGGACACCTTTGATTACAAACCGGAACTCCAGAAGCTCAATGGCCAGCCCGTGCCTGCGTCGCTGCGCCAAGCCGTCGAGGCGACGCGTTTTGCGAACGTCTTTCACGGCTGCAAAGATGAACTTATGGCGAGTCCCTTCAAGTTCGTGCAACACGGCGTGAGCGGGATGTGGGTGAGCGAGTTGATGCCGCACGTAGCGAAGCATGTGGACAACCTGAGCTTCGTGCACTCGCTTCAGGCCGACTCGAACAACCACGCGCCCGCAAGCTACCAGTTGCACACCGGCGACATCCGTCCGGGCAAGGCCAGCCTCGGCTCGTGGGTCACGTATGGCCTCGGCACGGAGAACCAAGATCTACCGGGTTACGTGATGTTGTTCGAGGCCGGCCCGCTCGGCGGCGCGGCGAATTACTCCAATGGATTTCTGCCGGCCGCATTTCAACCCACCCGCCTGCGCGACACTGGGACGCCCGTCCTCGATTTGTTGCCGCCAAAGGAATTCGCCGCCGGCCAGCGCGCGTCGCTCGACCTGATCCGTGAACTGAATTTGAAACATCGCAACGCCCGCGCCGGCGTCACCGAACTTGATGCCCGCATCGCCAGTTACGAGTTGGCGTATCGGATGCAATCCGCGGCGCTCGAAGTGGGCGACGTGGAGAAGGAGTCCGCCGATCTAAGGCGCGGTTATGGCCTCGAGCATCCGGACAAACGCACGCAGAGTTTTGGTCGGAAATGTCTGCTGGCGCGCCGGCTCGTCGAACGGGGCGTGCGGTTCGTGCAGGTTTACGACATGCCGGACAAGGACGGTTGGGACGCGCACGCGAAAGTGGTGGACAATCATACACCGCGCGCGCGCTGGACGGACCAGCCCGTGGCCGCGCTGCTCACCGATTTGAAACAGCGCGGTCTGCTCGACGAGACCCTGGTGATTTGGGCCAGCGAATTTGGCCGCACCCCGATGATGCAAGGCGATCTGGGCCGACAGCACAATGCCGCAGGCTTCACCATCTGGCTGGCCGGCGGCGGAGTGAAGCCGGGCCAACGGATCGGCGCAACGGACGAAATCGGGTTGATGGCGATCGATCGATCTCATTCCATCAAAGATTTGCACGCCACGATTCTCACCGCGCTTGGACTCAACCACGAGGAGTTGCTCTTCCGGGCGAGCGGGCGCCCAGAGCGCCTTACCGGCGTGGCCGGCACGGCGAAAGTGATCCCGGGATTGTTGGGGTGAACCGGGAGGAGGCGTAACTCAGTTTCTTGCAACCCGTGGGAACCGCATTCGGAGCAGAGGCGGCCTTCGATTCGTGCGTGGTCTTTCCCCCTCACCCCGGCCCTCTCCCCAGCGGAGAGGGAGAATCGCTCCCTGCGCTGGGACGAAGCCTGGCGCTTAGATTGCGAGACCCATGTTGCTCCGTTCTCCCTCTCCCGGCGGGAGAGGGCCGGGGTGAGGGGGAGGGACGACCAGCCAGCCAAATGAGGTGTAATAAACTCAGATGCACCCCCGGGAGGAGCGAACCAAACTTAGTCGTAGCAGCCGAACTGAGGAGGCTCTAATCTTCAGGCTCTTCCGGATCAAACCGCAGGAAAAAGTTAGAGACTCCTGATGTGGTCTCCCACCAATTCAAGAACTCACACGCGTTGTGCGCGTGGCCGCCGTTTTCCACAACTGGCCCGTATGTTGCCAGTCGAGGACAAGATTTCGAAAGGCGGCGGCGGCCGGTGAATCTTCATGGTCGGACCAAACCATTACCAGGTCGACCGTCTGATTGGGGGACAAGGGACGAAATGAGAGTGGTTGGCCCCGGCCCAAGGAGGCAACGCTGTCGGAAATAATCCCGATGCCCGCGCCCGCCTCGACATAGCTGAGGACGGTGCTGACGAGACTCGGGGTGTGGGCGAGCGTCGGGGAGAAGTGAGCCCGGCGGCAGGCGGCGAGGACGGCGTCGTGCAGTCCCACCCCTTCGCGGCGGGAGAGGATGATCAGGGGTTGTTCCGCCAGCTCGCGCCAGCGGACACTGGCTCGACGGGCGAGCGGATGGCCGGTTGGGAAAACCCCGAAGAGCGGTTCGCGTCGCAGCAAAAGTGTTTGCAGACCCGGCGCGCGCGGAGCCATGACGGGGCGCGTGAGCCCAACCTCGAGCCGGCCGCGCACCACCATCTCCCAAACGCGTTCCGGGGTGCGTTCTTCCAGCACCACGGACACCCGCGGGAAGCGCCGGCGGAATTCGCGCAGCAGCCGGCCAAGAAAAGCCTGGGTGGGTGGGCCGATATAGCCGAGGCGCAGCTCGCCTTCTTCGCCCGCGCTGGTGCGTTGCACGCGCCGGACGGATTCCTCGAGGCGCTGGAGCAGTAATCCGATCTCGTGGAGCAGCACCGTGCCGGCCGGGGTCAGGCTTATTGAGCGCCGGCTCCGGTTGAGCAGCGTCGCTCCGAGGTCGGCCTCCAGTTCTTGGACGGCGCGGCTGAGGGCGGATTGCGCGATGTGCAGCCGCTGGCCGGCCTTCGAGAAGTTCAGCTCCTCGGCCACCGCCTGAAAATAGCGCAAATGCCGCAGTTCCATGTCGGGAAGACTAATCGCGAACCGGCATAATATCCATGCTTAAATATCATTTCCGTGTTTAATGCAATCGTGCATATTATTGGGATTGCGTGAGACTTGGTAAATCAATTTTGCTGTGGACCGTCGGCTGGCTCTTGCTGGTCACCGTGCTGCATGGCGCCCTGAATCTAGGTTGGTTCGCCCCAGCCGCCCCCGGTGCGTCGGCCGGCAAGTTCGGCGTTGGGTTTCTGCCGGTGACGTGCCATCTCACCTGTCCGGTTACGGACTTCATCAACAAGAACGTCGAGGGGCAAAGTTTCTTCCAGCCGATGCGGTTCAGTGGTTTCCCGGAGTTGAAGGAAATGTTCCTCGGACGCCCCAAGGAAATGCCCGCGACGTTTATCCTTGCGCCGATGGCCATGGCGCTGCGTGAGCAGGGCGTTAAGATCAAGATCGTCCACCTCGGCCACCGCGATGGCACGGCGGTGGTGGTCCACAAGGATTCCGGCATTTTTCAAATGCAGGATTTGCGCGGCAAAACCATCGCCATCCCCGGACGCTATGCGAACCAGCGGCTGGTGCTTTACCGCGAGTTGAAAAAGGCCGGGATGACGTTCGCCGACATCAAGGTGATCGAGATGCCCCCGCCCGACATGCCGGCCGCGCTGCAATCGCGCTCGGTGGACGCGATCACCTCGGGCGAACCGTTCATGGGCCAGACGGAACTGGACGGATACGGGCG
>JAYTXL010000394.1:0-12866 GCA_043742955.1 Verrucomicrobiota bacterium
AAAAAACTCAAACCCCTCCTCCTTTTTACCAACCGCCAAAAATAACGCGGTCCGATTTTGCTAACTACAAAATATTCCGATTTTGAAAACTACGCGACAGAATTTGCGGGACAGCTCGACATTCCCTTTTCCTTTGCTAGCGTGAAGCCATGAGTTTTGTCGCTGAGTTCAACCGGCTGCCCCTCCCCTACTGGTTGGAGCAATCCCTACAGGCCCGGCCTGCGGCTGTTCGCGCGAGCCTGGAAAAGGCGTGCTTGAACCTCCGTGATTTTGCCCACCTTATTTCGCCGGCGGCGGTAGCGATGCTCGATCCTCTTTCTCGTCGCTCCCAAACGATCACGCAACAACGGTTCGGCAAGACGATCCGTTTTTTCGCCCCGCTTTATCTTTCCAACGAATGCGTCAATAACTGCCAGTATTGCGGCTTCTCCCGCGATAATCCAATCCTGCGCGTGACCCTGTCGGTGGACGATGTGCGCCGCGAGGCGCGCGCGCTGGCAGCCCAGGGTTTCCGCAACCTTTTGCTCGTGGCGGGCGAACATCCGAAGTTTATTTCCAATGGTTATCTTGCTGAATGCGTTCGCGTGCTGCATGCGGAAATCCCCGGGATTTCCCTCGAAGTAGGCCCGCTGGAAACGGAGGAATACCGGCCCATCGTCGCGGCGGGCGCGGATGGATTGGTGGTTTATCAGGAAACGTACGACCGCGAAGTGTATGAAAAAATGCACACGGCCGGACCAAAACGAAACTTCGATTGGCGCCTCGAAACGCCGGAGCGCGCGTATGCCGCAGGCTTTCGGCGGCTGGGGATTGGGGCACTCCACGGACTGGCGGACTGGCGGTCGGAGGCGATCAGCGTCGCCGCCCACGCGGAGTATTTGCTAAAGAATTGCTGGAAAGCTCAATTAACCATCTCACTGCCACGGCTGCGTCCGTGCGCCGGCCAGTTCGAACCGCTGACACAGATGCGCGACCGTGAACTGGTTCAGCTCGTGTGCGCCTTCCGCCTGATGTTTCCCGACGTGGGCCTGGTGCTTTCCACGCGTGAGCCAGCCGCCTTACGGGATGGCTTGATTCCGCTGGGCATCACCCTCATCAGCGCCGGCAGCCACACCGAACCTGGGGGATACACGGGCGCGGGCAAAGAGAAGATTCACCGCACGGAACGCGGGCAAATCGTGGAACTGGCCGCCGGTGCCAGTGAATGGGCCGCCGTGGACCAGCGGGCGACCAATGCCACGGGTCAATTTGAAATCGCCGACCATCGCACCCCCGAGCAGATGGCGACGCAGGTCCGGCAGCTTGGCTATGAGCCCGTGTGGAAGGATTGGGATGCGGCGTTGACGGCGTGATCCACCGTAAAAATCCAATTCAGACTCAGTTGATCAAAGATTGCTTAATCGCGAACGGCGCTCAAATCGAAGCGACGCTGCCCTGCTCCATCGAGGATTTTCTCCGCGCGCAAAGCCTGCTGCCGCGCAGCGTGGTGGTGGAGCACAATGGGGAGGCCGTCGCGCCGTCAGAATTCTCCCGGCGGCAGCTCACTGCTGGGGACCGGCTGGAGGTCGTCAAGATTGTGGCCGGCGGCTGATGCGGTTGCGTCCTGGTCCGGCGCTCTGCCGGAACCCCGGACTACTTGAAAAAAACCAGCTTCAAACCAATCAACACCAGAAAAGCACCGAAAGCCTGTTTGAGATTCCCGGTCGGGATTTGTTCCTTGAGCAGCGTGCCGCCCCAGCTTCCCACCATGGCCATTGGCACCAGCGAGAAGGCCACGGGCCAGTTGATCTTGTCCAGTAAATGGTTTTGAATCGAGCCGGTGAGCGCCGTGGGAATGATCACCACGAGGGAGGTGGCGATGGCTATTTTTAAATCCAGCTTGAGCAGCAACGTCATGGCGGGCACCATCACCACGCCGCCCCCCACGCCAAACAAACCGCTGGTGAGGCCGCTGACCAACCCGATGATTCCGGCAAGCAAATAGTTCATGGGCTAGGTAATGCCCCCGCCACGCGGAGGCGACAACACTTTTCTCGCGGGAAAAACTTTTCCGTTTTCAAATGGCCACGAACCATTAGCCTTGCTCACGATGTTCGCATTTGAAAATCCAGCCAGCAAAGCCTTCGTCGCGCACCTGGAAGAGGAACTCCTTTTGGGCCAGGTATTGATTCGGCGCCGGGGTTGCGGATTTGAACTCCGCCACACCGCCGACCAGGCGCTGGCGGCGGAAGTATTGCGCCCCCTCGCCGTGGCTGAACTGCGGGAACTTGCCCAATTCACCGTGGACAAAGCATTTCGTCCGCTCAAAACAGCCCCTACTTTGCCAGTGGGTTGGCGCTGTGCCGCTTTGACGGAGTCCGAATTGGAGTCGGCGCTGAACCACCTTTATCCCGGTGCCGTAGCGGATTGGTTTGCCGGACAGTCGGGGCCATCGCCGGTGACTGACTATCGCGCCTTTTCCCAACGGCAAACGGGCATGTATCGGATCACACAATTGCTGTCCGACCAAGATGGGACGCGACTCGTGGGCGACATTTGCTCGCCATCGGCATGTCTGAAACGTCGGCTTTGGAGCTTGGCGGCACTGGCTCCGGATGCGGCGACGGAGAAAAGTATCATCCCGTGCTTGGAACCATGCGTGATTCTACTGGAAGTGGCGCGCAAGACGGCGCGGGCGGATCAGGACGCACAGCGCAAGGCCTCCCTGAAGCTTGCCATCAGCCCGGAAAGTGAATAGAAAACGCCGCCGCATCCAAATCTGATGAACCCCTTGGCAACCCTCCGCGCCGGCCTGATTTAACGCTGCGTTCAGCCACAGCTTGGAATTTGTGCCGGTCAGTAAAAGCGCTCGTGCGCCGACGCCCACCCAATCAACCGTGCCAGACCATCCACCCGCCCGCGTAACTTAAAGGTTGCGGCGGCGGGGGAAAGCAGCACTGCCGGTGGATCATCCGCGCCGCAGCTGCCTCGATTTCATTTGTCAGCGTCTCTCCGGGCGGCTTAATTTCGACTCGTTATGGATTTCGTGACGAATTTGTTCTGGCACCACAACAAATTTCTGGGCATTGAGTGGCATTGGTGGAAAGCCGTCGGGTGGCTGGGTAATTTCGTGTTCTTTTCCCGCTTCATGGTGCAATGGTATGCCACCGAAAAGCGCAAGCAGGTGGTGGTGCCAGCGGCCTTCTGGTGGTTGAGCCTGGCGGGCTCGCTGCTGCTCCTGGCGTACGCTGTTTTTTATCAGAAAGACTCCGTTTTCATCTTCGCCTACGCGTTCACGTGGATTCCCTACATTCGGAATCTCATCATTCATCGGCGGCACAAAAATGCGCATATTGAGTGCCCGGTATGCTCGGTCAACAGCCCGCCGCAGGCAAATTTCTGCGCCAACTGCGGAACCCCATTGGAGCCGATTACCCCACCAAAATGAGGTTCCGGAATGAGGCCGTTGAAAGAGGCAAGGGAGCGGCGACTACCAAATCCGCCGCTGACCGCAACCATCGAGTTGGTTGATTATTTCCCAAAGGGCTGGGTCACCGGCAACGGCGGGCCTGACGACGGGGCGTCGTTTGGATTGATATAACGCTCCAGCACTTTTCGGAATTCAGGATCGCGCTTGGCGTAATCCTGCAGGCGTCCGACAAAAATGCCCAGTTGCGGCGCCGTGTTGGTGCTGTACGTGGCGACGAATTTCGCGGCTTCACTCGTCTGCTTGCGCACGCCACTGGTCTGGCGGAACAAGAACACATTCAGGCTCGCACAAAAAACAATTAACGTCACCAAAACCACCACGAACTGAAACCGCAAGGCACGGTTGTCGGCTTCCAAGGCCTCAATACGCTGTTCGGGTGCGGCCATCCCAAGTTGATCGGAGGGTGTCATTGACCTATTTGCCCGGTGGTTTGGTGGACGGCGGCGCGACGGCGGGTTTCTGCGGTTTCAAGCCCACCGACTGGAGCACGGGATCGATGCCAGGGTTTCGTTTGCCGTATTCGACCGACTCGTTGGCGAGCGCCTGGATGAGGTTCCGGGCCTGGTTGATGCCATTGATCTGAATCTGAAGCCGCTGCGCCTCGCGCATCTGCCAGACATAACCAATCGAGAGCACGGCCGTCGCCAGCACATTGACCAGCAGAACCACCAACAATATTGCCGTCAGAGGACTTTTTTGATTCACTCGACACAGACAATAACGGCTCCCGCCTGGTTGTCCAAGTTGAAATTGGGACCCGCACCCGTGCATCACTCACTCGATGCCAGGGTATCCCCATTGCTTTTCGTCCCACCCTCCGCCGCCCACCATCGGCTGCCGGGTGCCGGCGGATGAGGCTTTCCCCCCGCCTCTACTTTTCCAGCCAATCGCCGACCAGCTCGGCCCAGCGCCGACCATGTTCACGCAGTCCTTTCCCGCTGAAATGCACGCCTTGGCCTCCGGAATCCCGGAACTCACCGGTCAGCGCATCGGTGTCGGGACCAGGTAACACCCGCTCTTGATGCCACAAGGAGCGCTGCGCGCTGCGGATTTCGACGGAGCCGGTATCCACAGGGGTGTGGTAGCTGGCCTGGGCGACAAACCAGGCAACATCCCAACCGATGGCCCGACGGGTTTCACCAATGAGTCGCTGCAAATATTCGCGGTAAAACCGGCCCGACAAGGTGCGTTTGGGGTCACTTTGGTTGGCATCGGATTCGCCCTGATGCCAGAGCACGGCATGGAAGCCGAGCGAGCCCAGCGGCTCCATGCGGGCGATGAAGCGGGCGAAGATCGAGCCATCGCTCTCCCATTGACCGGGGCCGGTGGTGATCACGTGCCCGGTGAGGGTCGGGAGGTTGGCAAGGCGTGAACCGCGCGGCAACCACTCGCGCACGCTGGTGGCACCCACCCCCGTCGCGACCAGACCGACGGGAACTTTCAGCCGGGTATGCAAGGCGTCGCCAAAAGCCGGCAGAAAGCTTCCGCCCGCCCCGGACGCTCCTGGTTGCGGATCATTCGCCAGTTGCCAGCGTGTGCCGGTAAAGGTCACCACCATGCCCGTCGCGTTCGTTTGCTTTTCCTCGCCGTGGTTGGCGGAATTGGACTGGCCGGCAATGACAAAAACCTCGCCCACACCCGCGTGCTCAATCACCGCAGTTGCCAGGCCGACACCCTTGCGCACCGCGCGCACCTCAACCCGATACCAGCCGCCCGCCGGCACGGACAAGGCGCTCCGGAAGGCAGGCGCGTGCGGATCGAAGGGCAGCGGTTGCCATTCGCTGCGCAACTTGCCCTCCAGCGGTGAACCGAGGACGCGCACCTCGAGTTTCTCGGGTGCTTGGGTCTCCGGTGAAGTCAGGGTAACGGTGCCGGCGATGCGCAATTCACCCAGAATTTTTGTCTTCCGTTGGAACACCTGATATTCCTGCGGCGAAGTTAGGTTCAATTTCACCGATCCCGGGCCGGAGGTTTGAGCCCGCATCTCCGCGGTCAAACCGAGGAGCATTACCGCCAGCAGTCCGTTGGATGATTTCATGGAATTTTGATGCTCCCGATCGCTGGTTTCAGTTCAACCGTTAGCTTTTTGTTCCTTCACCGGTTCAATATGCACGAGCACATCGTACACGGCGGGAAGCTCCTGGCGCACTTCGGCTTTGACCCGGTGCGCGATGGCATGCGCCGCCTGCACGGTCATCTGCGGATCCACCTCCACGTGCATATCCACAAATAGATGGTAACCCATTTTTCGAACCAGACATTTCTCGACCTGGCACACCCCCGGGACGCGCCCGGCGAGTTCGCGAATTTGCGTGCGCACTTCGCCATTCAGCGCGGCATCCATCAACTCATCCAAAGCAGGCCGCAGCAGACGCCAGCCATTCCACGCAATGATCAGCGCGGCGACGAGGGCAGCGACATCATCCGCCGATGCAAACCCCGGGCCGCCGATGAGGGCAACGCTGATGCCAATGCCCGCCGCCAGGGACGTGATGGCGTCGCTCCGGTGGTGCCAGGCGTCCGATCGGACCGCAATGCTGTCCACCGTCTCCGCCACGCGCAGGGCGAAGCGAAACAGGAGTTCCTTGATCGCCACAACGACGAGCAACACGATAAGCGTGAAGGGGGCCGGGCCTTGGTGGGGCAGGATGATTTCGTGGATGGATTGCACGGCGATCCAACCGGCAGCGAGCAGCAGCATGGTGGCCACAATGGCGGCGGCAATCGGCTCCGCTTTCCCGTGGCCGTAGGGGTGATCATCGTCTGCCGGTGCGGCCGCCACCACCATGCCCCGCCAGACAACGATGGAACTGAAAATGTCGGCGAGCGATTCCACGGCGTCGGCAATCAGCGCGTGGGAATGGCCAAAGATGCCGGCCGCCAATTTGCCGCCCGCCAGCAGGGTGTTGGCGAGCAACCCCAGAAAGGTTGCGCGCAAGCTGCGTTGAAGTCGGTTATGTGGCACGGGCTAATTGAGCACGGCCAGGCCGTGCAGTCGAAGGTTGGAGCGCGACCTAAATCAAATGGCAAAACATCGCGTCCCGTAACTTGGGCTCGAACCAGGTGCTCTTGGGCGGCATGATGCCGCCGGCATCCGCAATCGTCATCAAATCTTCAATGCTCGTCGCAAACATGCTGAAGGCACAGGCGTATTCGCCCTGATTGACCAGTTTCTCCAATTCCGCAGTGCCCCGGATGCCCCCGACAAAGTTGATCCGCTTGCTGGTGCGCGGATCATCAATCCCAAACAGCGGTGCCAGGACAAACTTTTGCAAAAGGGTCACGTCGAGCTTTTCAATCGGGTCATGGACCGCGGCAAACTGCGGAAGGAAATGGAGGGTGCGCCATTGGTTGCCAAGATAAAGCCCCAATTCGTGCTTGCATGTTGGTTTGGGGATGCCCGCAAGGTTCACCTCAAATACCTCCGCGAGCTTTTCCAGCAGCGCGGCGGGGGTCAGGCCATTCAGATCTTTCAGCACACGGTTGTACGGCAGAATTTGCATTTGATTGTGCGGAAAAATAACAGCGAGAAACTGGCCGCTATTCCCCTGCCCCTTCCGCGCCTGATAAACACGGGCGGCGGCGGCGCTCCGATGATGTCCATCGGCAATGTAAAAATCTTTGGTGAGCAATTCCTGCTGCAAGAACGCTTGATCGCTGACTCCGGACAGGACCCAAGACGTATGACGCACGCCGTCTTGCTCAACAAAATCCACGTCCGGCGGTCCCGCTGTCTTTTGAGCAATAAATTTATCCACCGCCGCAACCGCTTGGTAAGTCAAAAATACCGGACCGGTCTGCGCATCGAGCGCCTCAATATGCCGCACGCGGTCATCCTCCTTGTCCGGCCGGGTGAGTTCATGTTTTTTGATGATGTTTCGCAGGTAATCCTCGCAGCTCGCCGCCGCCACCAGGCCGATTTGGCTGTGTTGGCCCATGGTCTGGCGGTAAAGATAAAAGGCGGGCTGGGTGTCCTTGACCAGCGCGCCTTCGCGAATCAACTTCGCAAAGTTCTCCCTGCCTTGGGCATATACGGCCGGCGCATACAGGTCGGTGCCAGGCGCCAGATCAATCTCCGGCTTGCTGACGTGCAAGAAACTCAAGGGATTGCCCGCCGCCAGCTGTCGTGCCTCCTCCGATGACATGACATCGTACGGCAGTTCGCAGATTCGTTCTGCCAGTTCTGGTTTGGGCCGCAGGGCGGCAAATGGTTTGATGATCGCCATAAAAACGTGGCGGCGAAGATACGGAGCCGTCCCCGGAAACGCACGTGAAAAAGAGCCGCGGTGCACTGGTTCTAAATCGGCATCACCACCGGCTGGGCCAGGTGCGTATCGGCAACGATAAGGCTGAGAAAAACTCTTGCACCGTCGGGAAGCGTCGTATAATTTTCGCCGCGCGTTGGCTCGACAGCTGCCTCAAGCCGGCTCGAGGCGCACACTTTGAGTGGGCTGGTAGCTCAGTTGGTAGAGCAGTGCCCTTTTAAGGCATTGGTCCAGGGTTCGAGTCCCTGCCAGCCCACCACTTTATTCGCGGTGAAACTGACCTGAATCACGTCCCCTGGACCAATGTTGTTTTGCGATGCGCGGTCGCTGGCAGCTTTGAACACGCCAGCGGGAACGTGAATTATCTTCCCGCCATCGCTGCCCGTTTTGGGGGCGTCGACCTCCCCTCATCCGCCATTCCGTCAACCTTTAAGGAGAGCGGGAATGGGAATTTTCCTCCACTTGAGCGGATCGCCTGAAGCCCTGCTGCCAGCACAAACGAGGCTACGTCTGTCTCTGACAACACCGGGCCTTGCAACTGCTGAATCAGTCCCGCGTCATCTTGCGACAGGCGGAGGCGGATTTGGTGTAACTTTGTGTTGTCTTTCATAACGTCCCCAATTTACACAATTGACGCAAATTGTCATTGACGCATTCAGCGCAATTTGGTAATTCTGTGACAACGCAAGCAAACACAATAGTCACCATGAACCCAAACCTAACACTCCCGCAGGTGGTCCAAGCCTTCAATCGGCTGGCACCCAAGCCCGCTTCCAAGCGGACTGTGCAACGCTGGATGGAGAGAAATGCCATCCGCTGTTTCGGGCCTTCCCAAAAAATGCGCCTCTACGACGGCCGCGCGGTGAAGGCAAAACTCGTCCAAGACTTCAACCCAATCCGGAGGGCCGCATGATCGCTAAAATCCTCGTTCAAATTCAGTGGGACGAAAAAAACACCCACTTTCTTGCCAACTTTCAATCCAAAACCGAAACCGAGTTGCTGCGCCTCTACATTCGGGAGGCCGCCGAAGGCATCGTCCTGCAAATGACCGACGGCCAAAACCCCACCGTAACCGCCTTGATCGAAGAACAAACCACCGAGTCCAACCTCAAGGAGCCGTGCCAACGCTGCAACATCTGGAACCGCACTCGTAACAGCCCCCTCTGTGTCCACTGCCAATCCTCCCTCCTCACCCAACACAACCATGAAGACCACATTAAACGATAGCCTCGCCGATGCCCTGGGATGCCTGGTGTTCTTCCTGCTCACCTTGATCGCGTGGATCCTGCAATGAGTGAAGACGCCCACACTATCACCCTGGTGCCAATGGCACTGGCTCAACCTCTCCTGTTCCCGGGCCTTCCATTGCCCGTGGTGTATCCCCCTGGTGGCTACGCCCGGCCGCCGGGCACTGGTCCCAAGGGTGAAACGTGCAAGACCTGCGCCTTTTGCTGTTACACCGGCAACGGCAAACGCCGCTACCCCAAGTGCGCCGTGATCAAATTCCGTTGGACACACGGGCCGGGCACGGACATCAAGCTGCGCTCGCCCGCCTGTGACATGTGGCAAGACTTCTAATGGCACCCCTGCTCACCACCAAGGATCTGGCGGCGGCCATGTTGCTGCATCCGCGCACGGTCAAACGCTGGTGGCGCAAGCTCCGCGTGCCACCGCGCATTCGCGGTCATGGCTGTCACCGGTGGACGGCCGCGCAATTCAAGCTCCTGTTGAAACGCTGGGATGCGCACTGGGCCAAGCGCGGCTATCGGCCGGCAGCGGCCACGGAACATTTCAGCGGCGCGGTCAAACGGGCCGCGGAACAACGTCAACTGCGGCTGTCCCTGTTCCCAAACGATCGTAACAAATAATTTGGTTCGACCGATTGCAACGACCGCCGGAAGCGGTCGAAAACTCGGCCGACAAGGCGGCCTCCTCAAAAATGGCCAGCGACCAAACCAAAACCGCCCGGACTTCCGCCGGGCGGGAATTTCCTGAAACACTATGACAAAAACACGTCGTCGGGCGGTCAAACTGTTCTATTGCGGCACCAGTTTCTACGTTAAAAACCTTCACAAAGAATGGATGCCCATCACGGACGGCGTCGCCAAACATTACCTGATTCGCGCGGGCTTTCGCGGCGGCAAATCGGAAGCCTCGTTGACGGAGGCGGATGATCAACTGCTCACGGTGCGCGAGCGGGATTGCGTGACGTTCGCCGGGCCGATTGCCGGTCAAAAAACCGGGATGCTCGTCACGAACGGCGACCGCGTGCTCGTCACCCGCGCGCCCATGTTGCCCATTGCCAAGAAGGGCGCGTTCCCGCTCTGGGAAGCCATCCTCCAGCAGCAATACGGCGAAGCCCTGGACTACGTGCTGGAATGGCATCGGCAATCGTATTTGCGCGTGCTGCACGGCGGCGGGCCATTCCTGCCGGCGCTGGCGATTGCGGGCAAGAGCGGCCTGGGCAAAACGATGCTGGCGAATGTCCTGACGAAAAACCTGCTCGGCGGCCGCGTCGGCAAACCGTTTCGTTACATGGCGGGCGAAACGCCGTTCAACTCGGAACTCTGCGGCTCGGAATTGCTTTTATTGGACGACGTGCCGGACCGCATGAAATCGGACAAGCTCGGGCTGATTCGCGCCGAGTTGAAACGGATGCTGGCGGACCCCACCGACTCGCTGCATCGCAAGAAGGCCGACGCGCTCACGGTGCCCGTGGTGCGTTCGACGATGATCTGCCTCAACGACGAGCCGCATAATTTGCGCTTCCTCGACCTCTCGGATAGCAGCATGGCGGACAAGCTGATTCTGTTGCGCGTGTTGGCGCGGCCGGACGTGTTGCCCGACGCGAGCGACTTCGAGAACGAGCGGGCGCTCGAAGTGAAATTGAAAAAGGAAATCCCGCACTTGCTCTGGTTCATCCTGCACGATTTCAAGATGCCCAAAAAGACGGCGTGGCGCCGGGGCGAACCGTGTTACCGCGAGCCGGAACTGGTGTCCATCGCGCATGAAGATGATGCCGTGACGCGCGTGCTCTGGTTGCTGGGCGAGCTGGACGTGATGCCGACCGAGCCGCTGGCCGCGCCGGAGTGGGAACGCCGCTTGCGCAAGGACAAGGGCGAGCTGGCCGACCGGATTCTCGACAGCGTGAGTCTGGGCCACGTGTTGCGCGATTCCGCCAAGCGTTTCCCCGCGCTCGTTCAATGCGCCGAAGGCAAAGCCCACGGAGGATTGAACAAATGGAAGGTGACACTGTGAAAGACCACTGTGAGAGCGTGACCTGCAATAGCTGCGGCCGCGAACTGATCTTCATACGGAACCGCGACTTTTCCGACGGCTCGGGGCGCGTCTTTATGTGCGAAAACCCGAAATGCGATAGCTGGCAATACTATGTCTATCCTGAGCCGCCAACCTGTGATTGACGAACCCGCTCCGGACTGTCACGTTCCCCGCGTCTGGTGCAGCAATATCAGACGAACTTCAGCGGCGGAATGATTACCCGGCGCACGAGTTCTCCCCCTTAAAAAGATTCGAGCCAGTGCCGTAGTCCGGGTCCAATCAACCTGGTAGGGTGTTGCTGCATCCGCGCGGCACTGGCTCATTAGTTGAAAGTCACAGCAATGACCAAACACAGCAAAGACGGTAAACTCACCCTCACCCTCACCCTGGACGAACGGCAATCGGCGTTCCTCCGTGGCCAAGCCCTGTGCTACGAATTGCCGGAGGAGGCGCTGGCCCAGCTGGCGCTCCGGGAATGGATCACGAACCGCATCACGCAACTCCCCACGATCATCCTGGGCAAATAGACCCCCACCTGGTCAGTCACACCGGCCGGTCCAAAAAACCGGCCGGTTTTTTACGCTTTGGGCGGGATCCCGGCCGGTTTGTTTTGAGACTTCAACCAGCGCGGGTAGGCAAACCGAACCATCCGGCGGAGAGTTTCCTGGTTGAGGCTGGGGTTGAGACTGACGAAATCTTCCAATCGGGAATCGTAAATGGCCAGCAAGACAATGGCTGGTTTTCCCCGCGCTTGCATGTAGGCGTCGTAAGCCTCCAGCAGCGTCACCAAATCACGATTCATTCGGGAAATATCTGGCCAGAAGTTCTTCCGCTTCCGCCGCGGGCAGAGGCTCGTGAATCAGCTTGTAAGAATCCTCCAATTGCGAAATGCGAATATCCAATTCCCGGGCAAGTGAACGCCCTGGACTTGCTGGGTCGGTCAATTGGTCATGGATCATCCGCGCATATTTGCTCAGATGTCGAAGCGCTTTTTTGTGTTCCGCCAGCGTGGCCGCGTCCGGGCTTCCCAAAATGATCTTCTGATGCTCCCAATCGCGGAATTCATTACAAAGTTCGAACAGCGTGAAGATGAAATACTCGTTTATGGTTGAGAGAAAACCGCCCTCTGCGACCCTCTCGCTTGAGTCCCGGGTGAATGCCGCCGTGTTCATGGGGTCACCATGGCTCGAATCGCCCGCCCTGTCCAGCCCGCACTTACCTGCTCCCATTATCCCAACGTGCATTTCGCGCAAGCGGGCTGGGCGATTGGGCGGGGTCAGGCCGGGAAAGGCAGGGGCTGGGGAGCTTTTAAGGAAGGCCGGAGACCCCCCCCCTTGCGGGGCATGAAACTGGCACTTTACCCCCCCTTTGACCCCTGATTCGGGGGTCTATTTGACACCCGGAGCGGGAAGAGCGGATAAGGTGCGATAAACACGCCGGAAACCGATCGTTTCCTGAGCAAAGGAAGATATTACCACCATTCATCTTGGTGACATTCTTGGGGTTTACCTACTCCATCTCCACCACTTTTCATCCCAAAACGGTGGAGATGAAGCCTCAAACTCGCAGAGTGGGTTGAAGATGGCTGTTTCGGGGTGAAAACCCGGGAAAAACACCGGGAAAACCGGGAAAACCGGCTTAAGCACTCACTTGTGCCCTCTGTTCAATGTTTCCGGCCTCGGGCAGCATGACGGCAACGATATGGAAACACCCAATGCGAACCCTCCGATTGAAACTTCAACGACGCCCCCGGCCCCCACTGCCATTGAATTAAGAAAATAAGCGCATTTTTGTGTGTACAAAGTAAATACAATGTTTACTTAGAATAGGGATGCAGCATGAAATATCCCTTA
>JAYTXL010000395.1:0-2772 GCA_043742955.1 Verrucomicrobiota bacterium
GCTGCTCAAAAAAAACTAGGGTGGACAAAATGCAACAGGCGCACCGGCAACCCTCAAAAAATTCATAATGACAGAATCGCCCCTGAATTCAGCCGCTTCCCGCGCTTCCTTAAAATATATCCGACCGTGGCAAGGCCGTTGCTAAATGCGAAGCCATTGAAAACGACATCGGTCGAATTCCGCAATTGAAGTGACGTGGGGACTTTTCGCCGTTCGAGAAGCGCCCGTTGGCAACCGCAGTTAAACATTCCGTAAAACCTATGAAAAAAGTTGAAGCGATCATCAAACCGTTCAAGTTGGAAGAAGTGAAGGACGCGCTCGGCGACGTCGGCATCGAAGGCATGACCGTCACCGAAGTTAAAGGATTTGGCCGGCAGAAGGGCCACACTGAAATTTACCGTGGCAGTGAATACACGGTCGATTTCCTGCCCAAGATCAAACTGGAACTCGTGCTGCCCGACAACCGCGTCGAGGCCGCCATCACCGCCATCGTGGGCGCGGCCAAGACCGGCAAGATCGGCGACGGCAAGATTTTCGTCTCGAACGTCGATGAAGCGATCCGCATCCGCACCGAGGAAAAAGGCGATCAGGCTGTTTAACCCCAACGCAACACTAACCCTTCAATTGAAACCAGTCATGAAAAAAATATTATTCTCCCTCAGTTTGATGGCCGCGCTGGTCGCGGGTGTTCTCACAGCCCGCGCTGCGGATGCGCCTGCTCCGGTCGTCGCGGTACCTGCGGCTCCGGCAGCGCCGAAGCTCAAAGACCCCGGCGTCGAGGAACGCCTCGCCGATCTGGAGGCTTACATGAACAACGGTGCCCGCTCGATGGTTGCCAACACCAACATCACCAGTAAAGTCGCAGGTGCTGGCCCCGGTCATAACGGCTTCCAGATGATCTGCACCGCGCTGGTGCTGTTCATGACGCTGCCCGGTCTGGCGTTGTTCTACGGCGGTCTCGTTCGCAAGAAGAACGTGCTCTCCGTGCTCGCGCAATGCCTGGGCATCGCCGGACTCGTCACCATTCTTTGGTGGCTGGTTGGTTACAGCCTGAGCTTCCATGCTTCCGCTGATGGCTTTTTCAAAGGCATCTATGGAACGCTGGACTGGAAATTCCTCAAGGACGTGACCAGCGATCCGAACACTGATTACGGTTCATGGGTTTCGCACAATATTTACTCCATGTATCAACTGATGTTCGCGATCATCACCCCGGCGCTGATCGTCGGCGCGATTGCGGAACGCATGAAGTTCTCGGCCATCCTGCTCTTCGTGACGCTCTGGATGTTCGTGGTTTATTTCCCGCTTGCCCACATGGTCTGGGGCGTGGACGGCATCATGAACGGTGTGTGGAACCCTGACGCGAAAATCAAGGCCATCGACTTCGCGGGCGGCACCGTGGT
This sequence comes from Verrucomicrobiota bacterium, assembly GCA_043742955.1. GTDB lineage: Bacteria > Verrucomicrobiota > Verrucomicrobiia > Limisphaerales > JAYTXL01 > JAYTXL01. Next base: position 1,404 of record JAYTXL010000395.1, read on the forward strand.
TCACATGTCCTCTGGTTGGTCGGCGCTCATCCTCTGTTTGATCCTCGGCAAGCGCCTCGGCTTCGGCAAGGAACCGATGCAGCCGCACAGCATGGTCATGTGCATGATCGGCACCGGCATGTTGTGGGTTGGCTGGTACGGCTTCAACGCCGGTTCAGCGGTGGCGGCGGACGGGATTGCGGCAAACGCCTTCACCACGACAACGATTGCGACGGCGGTTGCCAGCTTCGTCTGGGCGATGGCGGAATACGCTTTCCGCGGCAAGCCCTCGGTCCTCGGTTTCTGCTCCGGCGCGGTTGCGGGCTTGGTGGTCATCACCCCGGCCTGTGGTTTCGTGGATGTAACCGGCGCGGTCATCATCGGTGTGTGCGCGGGCTTGGTGCCGTTCTTCGCGGTGCTGAAACTCAAGGCCTGGTTCGGCTATGACGACGCGCTCGACACGTTCGGCGTGCATGCCGTCGGCGGAACGATGGGCGCGCTGCTCACCGGTTTCCTGGCCACTGACAAAGTGAATGGCAATCTCAGCCTCATCGCGGACGCGGCGGCGGCCAATCCTGCGACCAAGAACGGCCTCGCCAAATTGGTGGCTGGCGGCGGTCTCTGGATGGAACAACTCAAGGCCATCGGGCTGACCCTCGCGCTCGCGGTCGTCGGCACCATCGTCATCGCCTACATCGTGAAGATGGTCATCGGTCTCCGCCCGACTGAGGAAGTCGAGACCGTGGGTCTGGACCTCGCTGAACACGGCGAAGAAGGTTATCACGGCTGAGCCGTTGCCTGACTGAAATTCACGCCGCGCCCGGAGCAATCCGGGCGCGGCTTTTTTTGTTCAGCAGGCGAGCGGGGAACCACTCCGCCATTCCCCAATGAGCCGGAACAATGCAGACGGCATGGCGACGTTCCCTCTCCTCGGGGGCAATGGCGATGGGGCGGTCTTTCTTACTGGTTCTCATGCGGAAATGGTACTCAGACTACTTGGATCACCAAGGCCGTCGTGTTGTCACGCCCGCAGTTGGCCAGCGATGCTTCCACGAGCAGATGCGCGGGGTTGGGGTCGGTCGTGGTGGCCGGACGCAACAGATCGACCAGGTGATGATCGTAAATTCCCTCCGTCAAGCCATCCGAGCAGATCAGAAAAATATCCCCCGGCTCGTAAGCCACCGCGCCCACCTGTGGATCGACAAACTGGTTGCCGCCGCCCAAAGCTTTTTGCAGCACTTTGCGCCGGGGATGGGTGCGGGCTTCGCGTTCATTGATCTGCCCGTTGCGGAACAGCCAGCCGACATGCGTGTCATCGTGGGTGAGTTGTTTGATCCCGCCTTCTCGCGCCGGCAGATAATAAATCCGGCTGTCGCCGATGTGGCCAAAA
>JAYTXL010000396.1:0-5097 GCA_043742955.1 Verrucomicrobiota bacterium
TACCTCGTCGATGTAAAAACGGGCGCGAAAGAATTGCTCACCCCCAAAGGCGGCGCGGAAAAGGTCGCCTATTCCGACGCGCGTTTTTCACGGGACGGCCAGGCCATTTATTTCACCACCGACAAAGGCGGAGAGTTTCACCGGCTGGTGCGCCGGGAACTGGCGACCAAGAAGGAATCCGTGCTCACACCCCACATCAACTGGGACGTGGATAGCCTGGAGATTTCGCCCGATGGTTCGCTGCTCGCCTTTGTCACCAACGAGGATGGCGTGGGCGTGCTGCACCTGCTGGACACGCGCAACGGCCGGGAAATCCCCGCCCCCACGCTGCCGCTCGGCACCGTGTCAAACCTGGATTGGCACGAGAACGGTCACGACTTGGGGTTCAACCTCACCTCCGCGAAATCGCCGAACGATGTCTATTCCGCCGACGTGAAGACCGGCAAGGTGGAACGCTGGACGGAAAGTGAAACCGGCGGATTGAACCCGGACAATTTCGTCGAGCCAGAGCTGGTGAAGATCCAAAGTTTCGACGGCCTTGCCCTCTCCGGGTTTCTCTACCGGCCGGATGCGAAGAAATTTCCCGGCCCGCGACCGGTTATCCTGAACATTCATGGCGGGCCGGAGGCACAGGCGCGACCTATTTTCCAAGCGCGTAACAACTATTACCTGAGCGAATTGGGGGTGGCGATCCTCTATCCGAACGTGCGTGGTTCTGCGGGCTACGGAAAAACCTTCCTCACCCTCGACAACGGGTTCAAACGGGAGGATTCGGTGAAGGACATCGGCGCGTTTATTGATTGGATTCAGCGCGATGACCGACTGGACCGCGCGCGCATTGCGGTGATGGGAGGCAGCTACGGCGGCTACATGACACTGGCTTCCATGACGCACTACAATGACCGGTTGCGCTGCGGTGTCGATGTGGTGGGCATCTCCAATTTCGTCACCTTTTTGGAACGGACGGAGGCGTATCGCCGGGATCTGCGCCGCGTGGAATACGGGGACGAGCGAGTGACCGAGATGCGGGAATTCATGGAGCGCACCGCACCGCTCAACAACGTGAAGAAAATCTCCCAGCCGATGTTCGTGGTGCAAGGCAAGAACGACCCGCGTGTGCCGGTGACGGAGGCCGAACAAATGGTCAAGGCGCTCCGCGAAAACGGTGGCACCACGTGGTACCTCATGGCCAAGGATGAAGGCCATGGCTTTGCAAAGAAGCGAAACGCGGACTTTCAGTTCCTCGCCACGATTCTGTTCTTCCAGGAAAACCTGGTGCGGTAAAAGCTACTTGGCGGCCAAGGCCTTCGCGACGGCCGCCTCGAGCGCCGGGCCACGCAGATCCTTCGCGATGATCTTGCCTTCACCGTTGAGCAGAAATGTCGCAGGTATGCTGGTGATGCCGTATTTCTGAGCCAGCTTGTTCTGCCAGCCCTTGCCGTCGAAGTACTGCTGCCAAGTCATGTTCTTTTCAGTGGTGAAAGCGTCGAGTTTGCCTTGTTCCTGATCGAGGCTGATGCCGATAATTTCAAATCCCGTCGCGTGGTTTTTTTTATAGGTCTCCAGCACATTGGGCAGTTCACCAATGCACGGGCCGCACCACGTTGCCCAAAAATCAATCAGCACCACCTTGCCCTTATAGCCTGCGATCGACAACGGCTTGCCCTTCACATCCATTTCCGAGAAATCCGGAAAAATATTCCCTTCCACCAGGCTGCGCTGGATCTTTTTGGAAGCCTCACCCTGTTGCACTTGGGCGATGATCTCATCCGCCTTCTTGCCCTGGGACGTATCCGGAAAATCCGACTTCAACTGCTTGATCAAGCCCAACCCCTTCTCCGTGTTATCAAACACCTGCAGATAAAGGAACGCCTTCATCAAAAGGATTTGCGCCACGTCATCCGTCTTCTCGCTTTTATGCCGCGCCAACAGGGTGTCAAACTCCTTCAATTCTGCTCTCAAATCATTCTCCGATTTTTGACCCGCTTTAATTTTCGCCTGGATCTTCTGGAACAACTCCTGCATCTCGGTCTTGGCATCGGCTTTTTCCGCAGCAGGCGCAGGGGGCGTGGGTACCTGGGACGCAGTGGGGGCAGTGGGGGCAGTGGGGGCAGCCGGGGCTTTAAGTGCCGCAGCGGGTTCAGCCGGCTTGTCGCAGCCCGCCACGAGCGCCGCAGCTGCCACGGCGATGATTAGTGTTGATTTCATAATTGATGGAATCGGGGCAGAATTTATGTTTATCGTTATAATCCGCGATAAAATCACTCCTTTCCCTTGCCTGCAAGGGATTTTTCCGACGAATATCCGAATCTCAAACCCATCCAAAAATGGTCAGTGCCATAAGATTGTTTTGCCAAACGGGTGCGCGGGACTAATCTGGCGGGGTGAGCATCGGCTATCGCCGCCCTAATGGAGGCCAACTCAAGAGTAAACCCGATCACCGGAGCCAACCACTTATGAAATTGCAACGTCTGCTGACGGTTGTGGCCGCCATTGTGATCCTGGCGTTTTCCTCAACAAACACGCTGGGGCACGATATCAAGGTCGGTCTCTTTGCCACCACCCACCGGAAGGAATGCTTTCTGACGGACGGCGAAGTCAAGAAGCTCGTGAGTATTCTCAAAAGGATGCGCTCCGAACCGGCGACTGTCGCAGGAAAAGTACTGCCGCAGGAATTTGTCTATTATTGCTGGGAGTACGGGAAAGCGGACCGGAACTTCAAACGCCATGCCATCTCCTTCGATACCGAGGGCGGCTCCGCGCAATGGAAAATCAGCAAACGCGACTCGAAAAGCATCGTCGCGCTGTCTCAAAAACTGGCGAAACGGGCGAAATGATTGTGCCCGGAATAAAATACACCTTACCGCTGCACGCGGGCACCGCCACCCGCCATAAGTTTTTCCACCTCGGCCACGGTCGCCATGCTGGTGTCGCCCGGCGTGGTCATCGCCAGCGCGCCGTGCGCCGCGCCGTATTCCACCGCCTGGGCCGGATCGCCGGTTTTCATGAAGCCGTAAATTAGTCCGCTCGCAAAGCTGTCGCCGCCGCCCACCCGGTCCAAAATTTCCAGGTCCTCCCGATTCGTCGAGGAATAGAAGTTGCCGCCCGCCCAGCAGATGGCCCCCCAGTCGTTGCGCGTGGCACTCTTGACCGCGCGCAACGTCGTGGCTGTCGCCTTGAAGTTCGGGAACTCCTTTACCGCCTTCTCAATCATCTTCTTAAATGCCGTCACGTCGATGTGACTAATGTTCTCATCCACACCTTCAACTTCAAAACCGAGGCAGGCCGTGAAATCCTCCTCGTTGCCGATCATCACATCCACATAGCGCGCGATGTTCCGGTTGACCTCCTGCGCCCGCTGATGACCGCCGATGGATTTCCACAGGGAGGGACGGTAGTTTAGATCGTAGGACACGATCGTGCCGTATTTCTTCGCCGCCTTCACCGCTTCGATGACCAACTCCGGCGTGGTGTCAGACAACGCGGCAAAAATCCCGCCGGTGTGAAACCAGCGAACGCTTTGCTTGCCGAAGATTTCCTCCCAATCAAAATCGCCAACCTTGAGTTGCGAAGCCGCCGTCAAGCCGCGATCGGGCACGCCCACCGCACCCCGGATGCCAAAACCGCGCTCGGTGAAGTTGAGCCCGTTGCGGACGGTGCGACCGATGCCATCATAGGGACACCACTTTATCAGCCGGGTATCCACGCCACCCTGTAAAATGAAATCCTCGATCAAGTGGCCCACTTCGTTATCGGCAAAAGCCGTGCAAACGGCAGTGCGGAGACCGAAGCAGCGGCGCAGCCCCCGCGCCACGTTGTATTCGCCACCGCCCTCCCACGCCTTGAATTCGCGCGCCGTGCGAACCCTTCCCTCGCCCGGATCCAGGCGCAGCATAATTTCACCGAGGGCGAGCAGGTCGTATTGGCAGGCGCTGGCGGGTTTAATTTCGAGGATGGGCATAAAATCTGAATTGGTTCGTTGTTTAGGCTCGCGTAACTGAATCCGCGCGCGGCTGAAATTGCCAAAGCGACGGATGAAGACAAGATTTTTCTCAGGCCGGCAGGCCCGGGCACCCCACCTCGTGCACCAATCCATCCTGCCCCCCCTGAATCCGCTTCTCACCCGCCAGACCGGTTCGGACAGCCCCTTCAGCCGCCCCGCCAAGCAGCGCACTGCTTAAACGCCCCCCCGCTGGCACCGGCTCAAAAATGTTCCGGGAATGGTCCTTGTGCCGGCGGGAGGCATCCGCTACAAAGCGGGACATCGCCACCCGGTTGTCATGCCACGAACCATTTGAACTGACACGGATGAATATTTTCTTTGTGCTCCACCCGGCCTTCACCCGCCGGCTGGCTCGTGTTTTCTTCGCCCCCTAAACCCGGATAATGCCCCCCGCCGCCCCCACCTCCTTCAACCCCGAGCGCACGCGGAAGAAAATTGCGTGGCGCATCCTGCCTTTCATTTTTGTCCTCTACATCATCTCCTACCTCGACCGCGCCAACGTGGCCTTCGCCAAGCTGTCAATGTCGGCGGATTTGCAATTCTCCGAGACCGTTTTTGGTTTGGGTGCCGGCATTTTTTTCATCGGCTATCTCGCGCTGGAAATCCCGGGCGCCTTGATCGTGGAACGCGGCAGTGCCCGCAAATGGTTTGCCCGCATCCTCATCACCTGGGGATTCTGCTCGGTCCTCGTGGGCCTGGTGAATACGCCCGCGGAATTCTATGTCGCGCGCTTTCTGCTGGGCGTCGCCGAAGCCGGGTTTTTCCCCGGCATCATTGTCTATTTCACGCACTGGTTTCCCAGTCACGAACGCGCCCGCGCGCTGTCCGGGTTGGTCATGGCCATCCCGATTTCACTGGCTTTTGGCGCGCCGGTCTCCGCGCTTATCCTGCAACACGTGCACTGGCTTGACCTCGTCGGCTGGCGCTGGGTGTTTATCCTGGAGGGGGCTCCGGCGATTTTGTTCGGGATCATCACGTTTTATTATTTTACCGACCATCCGCGCGACGCCAAATGGCTGGAGCCGGAGGAACGCGAATGGATCACGGCCGAATTAGAGGCGGAAAAAAAATACAAGCAGGCGCGCGGCCACGTT
>JAYTXL010000397.1:0-9998 GCA_043742955.1 Verrucomicrobiota bacterium
CACCAGGACGGTAGGAGCGCCGATCTCCGAACGGCCCGTTTCAGATGACTTTCCAATCAGGCCGTGCCGGAGGCCGGCGCTCCGGTCTGTGGCTTGAACGTATCTCTTGTCGCAAAACGCCTGAGAAACCGGCGTTTTGAAGATAGTTAAGAATAAAGTTTGCTATCGCGGCGGAATAGTTCAGCTTAACGGCTCCTGTTCGATAGCTTGTCTCTTTCAAGGCATGGTGAATCCTCAGTTGAACTCAGTTCAGTGATGATTTTAGACCCGATAATCGGGAACAGTCTGGCGAAAGCAACGGTTAGTTTGGGCAGAAAAACATCACATGAGTAATAAACTGTTTGTTGGGAATCTTTCCTTCAACACCACCGAAACCCAATTGCGCGATGCGTTCTCCGCTCACGGCGTCGTTGCCGAAGTCAATTTGATGATGGACCGTGAAACCGGTCGTCCTCGTGGCTTTGGTTTCGTCACGATGAACTCGGCCGCGGAAGCGCAGTCGGCCATCGAAGGCTTGAATGGCAAGTCGGTTGACGGGCGCGACCTCACGGTCAACGTGGCCAAGCCCCGCGAAGAGCGTCCGGCTGGCGGCGGCGGCGGCGGCGGACGTCGGGAATACGGCGGCGGCGGCGGCGGGGGCGGTCGTAATCGCTATTAATTCGTAGCTTTCACAAAGTCGAGGCTCGGGTTAACCGGGCCTCGGCTTTTTTGTTCCATCCACCAAGTTTGTCTCCGCGTCTATTGTTCCCAGATTTCCGAACCATGAAGAACTCGCCTACATCCACCAAAGAAGGCCACATCGAAGTTGAAGGTTGCGTCACCACTGTTCTGCCCGGAACGATGTTTCGGGTGCAGCTCAGCAACAAGCATCTCGTGCTGGCCACCATCTGCGGCAAAATGCGCAAGCGATGGGTGCGTCTCGCGGTGGGTGATCGCGTCAAGATGGAGATGTCTCCCTACGATCTCGACAAAGCCCGCATTGTCTGGCGCCTGAACTGAAGTACCAGCGGAACGTCACTCGACTCCTCCCGCTGAAGATTTTTTCCCTCCCATGCCCTTCCGATCCCTTGGCCTTCCGGCCCCCATTCTCCAAGCGGTGCAGGAATCCGGTTACACGGAACCTACTCCCATCCAAGCCGCCGCCATCCCGCAGATTCTTGCCGGCCATGACCTGATTGGCATAGCGCAAACTGGAACCGGCAAAACCGCCGCGTTCACCCTGCCAATTCTGGCGATGCTTTCTGGCCAAACCGTTGCCGGTTCCCGCCGGCCTGTTCGAGCCTTGGTAGTTGCTCCGACGCGTGAACTCGTGGTCCAGATCGAGGAAAACATCCGGGCTTACGGCAAACATCTCTCGCTGCGCATCGCGACAGTGTTCGGCGGAGTCGGCGAGCGTCCGCAAATTGAGGCCTTGCGCTCCGGGGTGGATGTCGTCGTGGCCACGCCAGGTCGGCTCCTCGACTTGATGGGGCAGCGCCACGGTGATTTTTCAGGGTTGCAGTTCCTCGTCCTGGACGAAGCCGACCGCATGCTCGACATGGGATTTCTGCCCCCGATTCGCCAGATCGTTCGCGCGATTCCATCGAAGCGCCAGACCCTGCTGTTCTCCGCCACCTTGTCGCGGGAAATTGAAAGCCTGACCCACGAATTTCAACGCTCTCCGAAAATCGTGCAGATCGGGCGCCGCTCGAATCCAGCGGAGACCGTCACGCAACTGATCTACGAAGTCCCCAAGCACCTTAAACCGGCGCTGCTCGCCCATCTCTTGCGCGATCCAAGTCTAAACATGGTGCTGGTGTTTTCGCGGATGAAGCACGGGGCCGATCGCATCGCTCGCCACCTCGAAAGCAAGGGGATTAAGACGGCCACGCTCCATTCGAATCGTTCGCAGAACCAGCGTCTGCGGGCCCTGAAGGATTTCAAGTCGGGAGCCGTGCGAGTGCTGGTCGCTACCGATATTGCGGCACGGGGCATCGACGTGGACGGCATTTCGCACGTTGTGAATTATGATTTTCCCATGCACTCGGAAGACTATGTTCACCGTATCGGACGCACCGGTCGGGCGCACGCGGTGGGTGATGCCATCAGCTTTGTGACGCCGGAGGACCAGGGGACGCTGCGATCGCTTGAACGGTTTATTGGACGCGGCATTGTGCGGAAACGGGCCGAAGGATTTGACTACAATGCGGCCGCGCCTGTCGGCGAAGCCAGCTCTGGCGAACGCCGTTTTCAACGTCCGCCGTCGCCCCGACAAGGGCAGGGGCGGCTAAGCTCAGGCGGAAACGAACGTGGCCGTCGTTGGGGTCGGTGAACCTCTTTTCCGGTCGTCGGCTTTGCTGGGTTACGAGATGTCGGTATTCCCGAGAGAACGCTCGTGCTGCGGATCGGCCAGAATTGAAGGATTGATTCGGAAGTCTTCTAACCTACAAGCTTCATTCATCGGCGACTTCATTCCTCAAGTCATGAGAATCGGATAGAATAAAGGATTCCCCGCGATTGATTCCTTGAGACCATGCAAACAGTGGTGATTCATTCCGATGGCGCCTGCCACGGAAACCCCGGACCGGGCGGTTGGGCGGCGATTCTTTCCTGCGGGCCGCATACGCGGGAATTGACGGGCGCGGTTTGCGCCACCACTAACAACCGGATGGAATTGCAGGCTGCCATTGAAGCGTTTACCGCCTTGAAAAAACCGTGCGTGGTGGAATTCCATACTGATTCGAATTATCTCAATAATGGCGTGACCACCTGGCTGGCGGGATGGAAGCGAAATGGTTGGCGAACCAAGGCAAAGACCCCGGTCAAGAACGCCGACCTTTGGTGCCAATTGGATTCTGTGGTGACACCCCACCGCGTGACCTGGCACTGGGTCAAAGGACACGCGGGGCATCAGGGTAATGAACGGTGCGACCGACTCGCGACGGAATCCATCGAAGCGCTGGAACGACAATACTCCCGTGAGCAGTTGAAGGCGTCGTTGCAGGATTTTAATCAGAGCTTGGGTTCATCCGCTTCCGGTGACCTGATTTCCCTTGTCTGATTGGTTTCGCCCCCGACTGGCGTTACTCGATTCATCCAATCGCCGTTGGTTTTACGGGATTTTCCAGGAAAACTTCGACGAGTGCCTCATGGACTGGCATCCGGGGCGAAGAAGTATGAGAGTTTTTCCACTAAAGTCCGGAGAAACCCTGTCGATCAACCATCTGGCGAAGAATTGCCGCAAATATATGTCTCCAGTCATCTTTTTCATTGGCGTCGGGTTTGCAGGCTTGGTGTTCGTGACCTGGGCTCAAGCCCGCATGAATCAGCTACAGGACCCATTTGACGACGGAAGTATCAATCCACGACAGAAGGGGACTGAAGAAGGCGATGATTTTGAAGGGACCGCTGATGAGCGCACCATATTTGTGGTGGATGACGATCCCGACCTCCTCGAGTTGGTTTCGGAGGCGTTAAAGCTTCACGGGTTCAATGTCAAAGGATACACGGATCCGGTTCGCGCGCTGGCCGAGTTCAACTGTCTCCACGGTGATGATGATATGCTGGTAACTGACTACCGCATGGCCCGCATGAACGGGGTGGAGCTGATCGACAATTGTAGGGCTGAATGTCCCGGTCTCCGTTCGGTCTTGATTTCCGGTGTTCCGGAAGAGGCCAAGAAGGCGGGAGAAGGCCACCATTCCGACGGAATCCTAGCCAAACCATTCGCCGTTAGGGAGTTGGTGGAGTTGATAGAGACGACCCTCTCAGTGGCTCGAAACTAAGTTTTACCCCTCGGGCGGCGTTTACCAGTCTCCAACGTCGATCGATATCCGCCCATCGACTGCCCGCACCGCACCGGTCAGATTCCTTTATTCTTCACGGCGCCTTATCCTTAGTCGGAGCAGCCAGCACGGCGCCCTTGATCAATCGGCAGAAATCCTTCTTGGACACATGATGATGGACGCCTTCCCGGGTATTCAAGCGCGGGACGGCCTTGTATTCCACCTCAAGACGCTCCAAATGAACAATCCTCAGCAGTTGGTCGCCCTGTTGCCAAACCTGGCCTTGTTGCAATTTCATAAGAGAACGGTAGGGCCTCGAAACGTGCATAGCGAGCGTGTTTGTCGTCCGTTGAGGCCTGCAAAAATCTTGAGAATGTTGGTTGCAATCTGACGGGAAATGCGCATTCTCGCCTCAGCTGTTAGATAGCTTGTCTCTTCCACGGCATGGAAAATCTTCAGGTGAACTCGGTTCAGTGATGATTTGAAACCCGATAGTCGGGAACAGTCTGGTAAGTGCAGTGTTAGTCGGACAGTCAAACATCACATGAGTACTAAATTGTTTGTGGGAAATCTTTCCTTCAATACCACCGAGAACGACCTTAATGACGCGTTTGCCGCGTTTGGCACGGTCACCGAGACCAACCTGATGATGGATCGCATGACCAATCGCCCCCGCGGCTTTGGTTTTGTGACCATGAGCAATGCGGACGAGGCGCAGAAAGCCATCGAAGGTTTGAACGGCAAAGAGATGGACGGGCGTGCGCTCACGGTTAACGTGGCCAAACCGCGCGAAGAGCGTTCGGGCGGCGGCGGCGGCGGCGGTCGTCGTGAATACGGCGGTGGCGGCGGTGGCGGTTACAGCGGCGGTGGTGGTGGTGGTGGTGGTGGTGGTGGTGGTCGCGGTCGCTACTAGTCAAACTTTTGCACGGATCGAGGCCCGGTTCTGCCGGGCCTCGATTCTTTTCCAGGCCGAACCAGATCAGTCGGTTCATGAGCGTGGCCGGTTTTTTAGCTCCGCTCACTGGCCGCAAAAAGTTTACCTCCCTCCCGATTTAATTCCCTTTCGTTGAGCACGTTTTTTCAGTCCTACTATTCTTATGCCCTTTCGCGCCCTTGGTCTCGATCCTAGAATTCTGCAAGCCGTCCAAGAGGCCGGTTACGCGGAACCCACCCCCATTCAAATGGCGGCGATTCCGCCACTCCTGGCCGGGCAGGATTTGATCGGAATCGCCCAGACGGGCACCGGCAAGACGGCGGCGTTCACGCTGCCCATGCTGACGAAGTTGGCCGGGATGATTACGGAAGGCAACCTGCCCGGCACGCGGGCGCTCGTGCTGGCGCCCACACGTGAACTCGTCCTCCAGATCGAGGAGAATGTGCGGGCATATGCGCGCCATCTGCCCCTGCGCGTGGCCACGGTGTTCGGCGGTGTGGGCGAACAGGCGCAGATCAATGCGCTGCGCGCCGGCACGCATCTCATTATTGCCTGCCCCGGCCGTCTGCTCGATTTGATGGGGCGCCGGTGTGCTGATTTTTCCCGACTGCAATACCTCGTGCTGGATGAGGCGGACCGGATGCTGGACATGGGTTTTCTCCCCTCCATCCGTCAGATCGTGAAAGCCCTGCCGCAGAAGCGTCAGACCCTCCTTTTTTCCGCCACCCTCTCGAAGGAAATCGAGGTGCTCACCCACGAGTTTCAGCGGGCTCCCAAGCTGGTGCAAATTGGCCGGCGGGCCAATCCGGCGGAGACGGTGACGCAGCTGGTGTATGAAGTGCCGAAGCATCTCAAGCCGACCCTGCTCCTGCATTTGCTGCGCGATCCGGGCATGGACATGGTGCTCGTTTTTTCGCGCATGAAGCACAGCGCGGATCGGATCGCGCGCAACCTGGAGCAGAAGGGCATCAAGACCGCGGCCCTGCATTCGAATCGCTCGCAGAATCAACGGTTGCGCGCCTTGAAGGATTTCAAATCCGGTGAAGTGCGGGTGCTGGTCGCAACCGATATCGCCGCGCGGGGCATCGACGTGGACGGCATTTCCCATGTGGTGAATTACGATTTTCCGATGCATTCCGAGGATTATGTCCATCGCATCGGCCGCACGGGCCGCGCCCACGCGGTGGGCGATGCGATCAGCTTCGTCACCCCGGAGGATCAGGGTGATCTGCGGGCGTTGGAGCGCTTTATTGGTCGCGGCATCGTGCGCAAGCGAGCCGAGGGATTTAATTACACCGCCGCCGCTCCGCCCGCCGAAGCCGCCCATGCGGAGCGTGGCCCTCAGGGTCCGCCGCGCCCGTCAGCGCGTCCCCGGCCTGCGTCGTTCGGCGGCCAGCACCGCTCCGGATCGCGCCCCCCGGGCCCGCGCCGTAGCTTCAATTCCCGCTGAGCAGGGAAACGCAAATCGGCGCAGTTATCGGGTCAGGGCGCATACTGCCAAAGACCCAATTGGTGCCAATATTGACACCTGTCGACACTTGCCAGAACCGCTTTGGGATTCATCCGTCCTTGGATCGCCCCCCCGGACACTGAACCCGCCGCCTCCAGGCCACGTCGAGGGATTTCCCAATCGTGCAACTGGAGCCGCAATGAATTATACAATAGCCGGGACTGACCCCTTTGCGCACTGGATTGAGGTGGACGTAATTGCACGCAGTGCGCAGATAGCCGCTGCCGCCCCCGTCCACGAGCCATGCTTTGTAGCGTCCCGCGAAGAGATGGCCGCACCATTTGTGCCGGAGGTTGAAGCGCTTGGTATAGACGCCAAGAAACCATTTCATGCCCCCCAACTAGATTGGGCTGGGGAGTTTCGATGATGAGTTGGAAATGGTTGCGCATCAGGCAATAGGCATGAACCTGCCAGCCGGTTTTCTAGTGCGCTTCCGCCCGCGTGCCCAGAAACCGCTGGCGATCCGTTTCGTCGTGAAAAATCTCCTCCCGGCGATCGCACCGATTCAGCACCTGATAAATCGCACCGGGATATTGGCGGCGTAGTTTGCGGGGTACGGACTCATGCTTACCAATTCTCACCTCAGTGTCAGTAGTGAGAACAGCAACGGAGTCGCAGACGATTCAGCCATGGGGCGGATCCCTTTACGGTGCAAACCTTGAAGTGGATTGCGCAGCGATTGCAGATGGGGTGTCGTCCCACTTTGGCGAACCGCCTCAAGGCAACAAATATATACCAATAGTCGGGACTGACCCCTTTATGACCCCTTTACAGCCGGCCGCGTTCGTCCCACGTCATGGCGACGGGGTTCACCACCTCCGGTTCGCTGGCGAAAAGCCGGATCTCGAAGCCGGGCGGCACCGTGAATTTTTTCTGCGCTTCCTCGGGCGACAGCGCCGGCGTGCTGGCGGGCGCATGCTGGCCGCTCATCTGTTTGCCCGCGGGTTGGTTGGTGTAAATGGGGAAGCCCAGATTGCGGCGTGGCGGCGTGTAGTCCGCGGCCCAGGTGGCTGGCGCGGCCAGCCCCGCGATCGCAACGGAGAGCATCACAAATGATTTCATGGCTGGCCGAACATAGCGTTTCCGCCCGCGCGTCGGCAACGCGATTCGAGCGCGATTCGAGCGGGTGAAAAAGTTGCCCGCGGATAACGCGGATAAATTCAACCCGGGCCGGGCTGAAAAATGGGTGGAACGGGCGACCCGCCCGTCCCGGTTGGCGACTCGCCGACCGGAAGGGGGGAAACACCGCCCGGCATTTTGGCGGTCAAACGGCGAGATCTCACGGCTGCCCATTTCGTCCGGCGGGTCGCCGGAAGATACCGGCCAGTGACCGGTGCCACCCATTACCGGATTTCCACACCGGCTCGGCAGGCCGGGTCCCCGGATTCGGCGCCCGCCCGCCAGCTCATCCGCTTTTTATCACGACCGGTCCTCACGGCTGGTGGTCAACCCTACATTCCTTGGGTGTTAGGCGTCATCTACCTCCCCAATCAAAATTTCAATAACATCGCCCTTCTTTAGCGGCGTGCGGGGAAGAAAGTTGGTGGCAACCTTGCCATAAGCGTCCGCTCCATCCACCGTAAGTTGGTGACTGGTGACCTTTTTGCCATCAGCATCTTGGTGATCCGCGGAGCACACTATCGTTAGCAATCGGAACTCATTCCGACCAAGCGAAACTACTTTGCCATTCAACTTTACTTGATGTGTGGTCATTTTGACACCAAGCTCAACGACCCGGCGCATCCATCCTCCCTAGCAGTGCTACTGCGGAGGACGGACGGGAGGCAACGATTGCAACCGCGACGCTCCCGCCAGGTTTGATGTAGCGCATCATTTTTCGCCCTTCTCTTTCTTCTCGGCGGCGGTGCTGGCCCACGCGCCCACGCGCTGCCGCCGCGCCTCCGCCTCCCAATCCTCCAACCTCTTCATGTAAGCCGACGCCTTCTCGCCTCCAGGCAGATTCGGTGCGACGCCCTTGGTCTGCACCAAGCCCTCCCGCACCAACACCTCGGCCAGACTCCGACCGCCCAGCTCTACGATGCCATAGTAGCGGGTCGCCCGCCCGCGTCCCGCCGCGCTCGCCCACCGCGTGCGCACGGTGAACGAGCCGGACAATAACTCCCGGGTCCTGTCCCGCGCCTTTGCGCCGGCCTTCAACGTCGCGTCCAGCGTGATGCCGTAATGCTCCCTCTGCTGACGCACCCGCTCCGGGTAAGTCAACGTGCTCTCCGGTGCGTCCACGTAGTAAAGGCGCAAGCTGAACTCGTTCGTGCCGTCGCGCACGCGAAAGCTGTCACCGTCGTTGCTCTTGTCGGCGACATACAGGCAATTGGTGAGCGTGACCCACGACCGACTTTCGGCGGCGTGGCTCGCGGCGACGGCGACCGAGAGTGCGAAGCCGATGAGCACCGACAAGCATGAACGTGTTGTGAGCATACGCGCGATGCCGCCTAGATCCAATATAGGATATCCGAAGTTATTCATGGCTGGCGAGGAGCGCGCAGCGGATTGCTCCGCCGCCGGGTGTGAATAACTTCGTCGCCGCAAAAAGTATTTGTGGCCCGATTCGGATGGCTTTGGATGAAAGCGAAAAAAGTGTCTGCTCTCCGGAGCAAACGTGGGTTGCGCTGCGGTAGCAGCGCCGAGCCATTGGTTGTGGGACTCACGCCCCAAACAACGCCGGAACGAAGAGCCAACACCATGAAGACCTACATACTCCGTGATCCCCAAACTGTCGAGCCGCCACCTCACGCAATCCACGCCGCGCCGCGCCACGAGGCGCATCCCGATTCCTTGCAGGCGCCTTTCCCAGCCAACCTGAAAGGTTGCCAGCCATTAGCCGGGGGTTGAGCGCCGCGATACCCCCGGATCTCAAGCCCAAGGAAGCGCACCCTGAAAGTGGTGCCAGCCGGGTCGATTCGGGCGGACCGCGGCTGTGTCGCAGCGACCAGCCGCAGCGCGTGCGCAAGGGCGGGGGCGTGCGAACGAGCGGGCGCGTCTGGTGGGTTCTGCCGTGCTGCGGCTGATCCCGCGCGGCGCCGGGACACAGCCGCGGTCCGTTGCGGGTGCAAGCCATCAGTGGGTGAAACCGGGGGAGTGACGCCCGTTAAAAAGCTGGCGCCGCATAGGTGTTTAGCGCGGACGCTTCGTCCGCGCTGCCAGGAGAAATCAAGCCGGAGTTCCCGCCCGACGGACACCAACGGAAATGGAAAAAACTTTCCGGCCGGATTCCTTTTGCCCATTGACGTCCCAGGCTTAATAGGGGTTAGGCGGCGAAATCATACTCAACCTATCTTCTCTCTCAAGCTACGGATGCTCACCTCTGCATCTTTTGCAAAATCCGTGCCCGGAAATCTCAGCATGACTTCCTCATATTTGGCAATGGCTGCGCTCGCGTCTCCGCGAGACTCTAATCGAAGTGCGGCAGACATGAGAGCCTGCGCGTCATCCTCGCTCCCAACACCAGCCTTCGCACGCAATGAAGCCAGATCTGCCTGAATCGGCCATGTCGTCGAAACGAAATAGATGATGATGCCAAGATTCACCAATGGGATAAGCATCCCTATCGCCATCAACACCGCCTTCCCGGTCTCGTAGCCAGCCTTGCGAACTAAAGCGAACCACATGCCGACAATCGCTGCAAGAATGAGTAATCCAAGTATCGCTTCCATATATTGTGATGTGCGCTAGTCGCCTAGACCCTATGGCTTGAGGTTGGATGGATTGGCGTGGGTGACGGGCCGTTGGAACGTGGGTTAGAGTCCGCCGCAGCGGAGCCCAGAGCCACCAG
>JAYTXL010000398.1:0-3404 GCA_043742955.1 Verrucomicrobiota bacterium
CCCACCGCCTGGAAAGCCGCACAGAAATCCTGACATTCCCTGCCAGATTACCCCGGTACCTTTACCCCTTCATAGACGGGGTTGCTAACACGGATACGCATGACCGGGAGGCGGTTCGTCGGGCACAGTTCTCAAGCCAACTTCGATGACGGTTGAATTGTTAACATCACCTCGACCGTAGAGAGGTTTTTGTCGCATGTCGGCCACGTTTTGCCCCGTGGCCCAGACGGACTCTTCAGACGAGTCTTGGATTCGTGTAACCGAAAGTTCGACGTAAGGATGCGGCATATAGGCCTGGTGCATCACCCTGGGAGGGTTCTTTCCGATCCAAGCGCTGAACAAAAGAAAGCGCGTTAACAATTCAGTGTCTGCAACGGGACTCCCGGTTAGGATACCTTCGCTCAATGGGCCGCTCGCCGGATGTTTTCCAAAACAAAACGAGGAATCTCGTCGTGGAAAGTTTCAGTGCCGTGTGTTTTGCTGGCACCGAACAGCCCAGCGTAAGTCAATTCATTGTTCGGGCCGATGCTGACAGAGAACACCTTGCGGGGGGCGTTGTACCACTCGAACGAAATCTCACCGTCAGGGTCAACCGAAAGTTCGGGTGCACTTAAGGCTGTCGGGAAAGATTCAATGAACTGTTTAGCTTTTAGGTAGGTTTCAAATGAAACCGCCAAACCAGAGTAGCCGTCCCAGTTTGGCTTACAGCACTCTTCAAACGTGGAGTACAGCTTGTCCAGCGTGGCCTGCTGTGCTGCACCAAGTGATTGATTGTCGAATAGCTTCGATCTGAAGCCCGTGACGAGCTTACAGAGATGTTTGGCATCATCTCCCATTCCGTTGCTCGATTGTGGGCCAAAAATGCCGGCGTGCTCTTGGCAAAAGGTGGCGTTCATTGGAAAAGTTGGAGGGCTTCAGGTGTCAGACTGCCAAAAAAAATACGATTCTTCATGGTTCGCAATTGGGCGAACTTGGCCAGAAGTGCTTGATTTGGCTCATCTGATAGATCTTGGCGGTAAGCATCAATATCCAATATCATGGGAACGTAGGTTTTGTCGAGTAAAGGTTCAAGCGCCTGAACCACGTTGGCGGCGATGCCTGAATCGGCATCTTGGATTACTACGCGTGTGAAGAATCCGCTCATATGTTTCGGCACGTCTTTAGGGAGCGCGGGTGGGGCAGTGAGATACTTCGAGAACTCCCCCAACGGCATTGGAAGTAGGATGCGATTAATGTAACGGACAGCGATGCGTGACACCTCGGTTGGTGCAGCGGTTTCAACATAAATATTCCAAAGTCTCGAAGCCTCAGCAAATGCATCGTCCCAAGAAACATACGGTTTCAATTGGTTGAATGTGAAGCCGTCGCGTCGAAATTGCGCGATCTTTGTTTCGTCCGAGGAACGGAAGAAATGTCCGTGGACGCCCAAGTCAACCATGCTTTGCACCGGCGGCTTGCCCGCTTCCTGTTGAAAGCCGAATTGCATCACCTTCTTCTCCTCGAATTTCGGATATTCTTGCTCAAGCCAGGGGCGTAGGGCGGCAAATTTAGCCACGTCAAATCCATCCGGAAGCTTCACCCTAAAATCGAAGATGGCCTCGGTGATGGGCGCGTTGGGCAAATTCGGGAATGCTTGCGGCTGGCTCATCATCGCCTTCTCCTATGTCTGTTTTGTTGCCGCGTGTCCGACAAACTTTCTTCCGCAACTCTGGCTATCGCTGTAATATCGTTCGTCAAGTGTTTGTAACTCTGTCCGTACTTGCCATCGTCGTCAATGTTGCCGATGTGTGCCCCAAATGTGGCGGTCGAATGGTTGCCCGCACGGCCCGGAGCAGTGGCAAAAAGTTTTTGGGCTGTGCCAACTTTCCAAAATGCCGCCACACCATCTGGTGAATAGGATTCGACGACTTGTTGCGGCGTGATCATAACACTCCACAAATGAGGCCACCGAACAGCACCAGATTAAAAGCCACGCACAGCCCTCGATAGGCCATTAATAGTCGGAACGCCGCTCGGTCCTCTCGCATCCAAGGCGCCGTAGAAAATAGCCAGGTGAGGCTGCATTGTTTCCAAGCTGCTCCGCCACCGACTCCAAAGCCGTGCCAAGGCTTCCCGTCACGCTCCCACTCCTGGGCATGCGACCGACGCTGGAGTTGGACCAAGCAGTCAAAGGTGATAATGCCGCCAAGACAAATAATGAAGAGGCTGACAAGATAGCAGATGGTAACAAAGTCTCGCATAGACCGAGCCGTGAACGCCGCACCCTATCACACCATCACCCGGCCCACAACGCCCTTGTCCTCCGCGTCCAGCGCACCCAGTTCCGCCGCCACCAGTGCCTTGAAATCCACCTGGACCACCGCCGGCTTGGCAATCACATGCGGGTTCTTCTTCCACTGCTTCTCCCAATCATCCAGCGACGGCACCGTTACCTCCGCGTGCTTCGAGTACGCGTGATGCACCGCCTTGGAGTTGTGCCCCAGCGCCTGTTGCGCAAACCGCTCTGGGTAACCGCACTTGAGCGCCCGTTCCGCTCACGCATACCGATACGAATGCAGCGACACCCGCTTGATACCCAACCCATCACACCGCTGCTTGAACTCCGTGGCCGGTCACCCTGCTCCAAGATTCGATCGCAAAGCAAAAGGCGCGCGATTCGCTCGACTCGTGCGCCAACTTCCAGACAACTCCTGACCGTAATTCTGCGTGACGGGTGTATTTCTCTGCAAGTTGACCAAAAACACAATTTGTAGTTTCTCCTTTATTTACAAGGTTTTCATGCGTGTTCGCGCAGATTCATTCATGGAACTTATCGGACTGGAAGCCCGGCTCCACGGCCGGCAGGGATGCCCACCGCTACCAGGGCGGTGCGCGGAACATCCTCGATTCAACGCAATCTCTAAAGTTGACACCCATTCCGGTTCTGATGAGGATGCGCGCATGAAAGCAAACATTATCACCCCCACGACGCGTCGTGAATTTTTGAAAACCACCGGCCAGATAACTGCGGTTTCTGCGCTGGCGGGCATAACTCTTCCGCATGTGCATGCGCAGGGGAGCGATCAGATCCGGCTCGCGCTCGTCGGCTGTGGCGGCCGCGGCACCGGCGCCGCCGCCAACGCCATGCAACAAAGCGGCCCGCCCAAACTCGTCGCGATGGCGGATATCTTTGAGCATCGGCTGGCCGGCAGTTTTGACACGCTGAAGAATAATTTTAAAGACCGCATGGATGTGCCCGATGACCGCAAGTTCATTGGCTTCGATGGTTATAAGGGCGCGATGGATTGCCTCAAGAAGGGCGACGTCGCCATCTTCACCACGCCGCTCGCGTTCCGCTGGGTGCATTTCAAATACGCCATCGAGAAGGGCCTCAACGTCTTCATGGAAAAGCCCGTCACCGCCGA
>JAYTXL010000399.1:0-3576 GCA_043742955.1 Verrucomicrobiota bacterium
CACACGAAGAGCACGCGCTTCCCGCGCGCGACATAGTCCGCGATGAGATTCGTGATGGTCTGCGATTTGCCCGTGCCCGGCGGGCCTTGAATGATGTAGCTCGCGCCCGTGCGCGCTCGCGCAATGGCCAACGCCTGCGTGGCGTCGCAGGAAATGACGAGATGCTGGTCGGCCAGTTCAAGCGGCGGCGGCGGGGCTTCTTCCGGAGACTTCGGCTTCAGCGAGAAAACGGTGTCGAACGCCCCGCTCGCCATGTCGGTCTCAATGAGCTTCGCGTAATCCCGCACCAGCGTCATTTTGCGGTAGTTGAAATTGCCGAGCGTGAGGCTGCACAGGTCAAAGTCCCACGCGTAAGGATTCTGGTTATCGCCATCCCGTAATGCGAACGTCTGTCGCTCGGTCTCCAGCACCTTGCCCGCGTCGGCTGGGGCGGTCGGTTCCACAATATAGGGCAGGTGCGGCTGCGGTGCCGCGCCCACCACATCACGCAGCGGCATGGGCGTCGGGCGAACTTTTTCGAGGAAAAGCTGCAAGCCCAACGGTCGGAAGTGTTCGCGCTCGTAGCTGTATTCCGGCTTCGCGGTGCTCCGGGCGCGTCGGGCCTGTAGCTTCTGCCGTCGTCGATACTGATCCACCCGCTGGCGGGCCTTCTCGTGGATGAGTTCAATTTGCGGACGGTCAATCTTGTTGAACGTCACGCCCGGTTCACTGGCCTGAATCTGCGCTTTCAGCGCCTCGTAAAATTGATCGAGCGAGGTTTCCTTCAGATCGACCATCTCCGGCAGGTTCAGGTTGTAAAGTTCCTTAAGATGATGCCGCAGGGCGGGATTCACTTCCGCTTCGCTGGTCGTCGGATCGAGGACGTAATTATCGCGCACGCCTTTCTTCTTCGTCAGCTCAACCGGCAAGAGCAGCAAGGGCGAATGGATTCGTTCGTCACGCGCTTCTTTAAGGTTGTTCCAACGCAGGAAGCACAGCACAAGACGCAATTGCGCAAAGCCATATTCCGTCCGGTCACGCCGCGCTTCGCTGACGATCTTGTCCAGCACGCCGGGGATATAGGGCGCATCCTCGAAACGTAGGTATTTGCCCAGCGACATCGGCGCACCTTCGGTGATGGTGGCGGCCAGTTCCGGATGCCATACGAAGAGTTGCTCGCGCTTGATGTTGCGATAATCCAGCAGCACGGGCACGGAGGCGACGGTCAGGTTGAGTGTCTGAAGTGACGACTTGAAGTAGATGAGCCGGTTGCGGCGGGAGATTTCGAACAGGCGGTCGCGTAGGTGCGACTGGATGAGCCGTCGCTTCCCGGTCACGCCCGATTCTTTGAAACCCTTGACGCGGTCGAAATCGAGGTCGGCCGGTTGCTCTCGGTAATGCTCCAACCGTGAGATCATCTGCGCCAGATCCGGCGCGCGCTGGTGCCGGTTCAACTCCGTCATCTGCACAATGACCGAGGCGAGCACTGGATTCAGCCGGGGGTTCACGCCAAATAGATTGGTGCGGTTGGCGGTGAAGATCTCCAACTCGCCGACAGCGGTGAAGTCCAGTCCGCACGCCACGCTACCGATCAGCATTCCCAGTGAAAAAACGTCCGTCAATTCGTCGTGGTGCCCGATCACATGCTCCCAGGTTCGATACCCCGGCAGGAAAACCGGCTTGGTAATGCCGTTCTCCGCCGTGCCCATGGCTAGATCGGAGACGGTCAATGACGCCGCATCAATGTCCGCCGTGCGCCGCGACTCGGCAACCACCTCGACCGCACTGCTCACTTGCGACTGGAGCGCCTCGGCTTTGCCGGTGTTCTTCTTGGGAGAACCGGCCTTGGCCGGTGTGAACATCAAATGGCCCGCATCGGTGATGACCAGGTCTTGAATCCCATCAAGCGGCGCAACGCGTCCCGCCTGATGCCCGGCGGCGACCTGCTTCATGAGCGGCAGGAGTGCGGCTAGAACGTCGTCCGTCTCGAAGCCACCCTTATCCAAGCCGGCTTCCAGGAATTTCAGAAATGGAGGTGCCTCTGACTCACTCACCGGCCACCTCCGCTTGGGTCAGCATTGCAGCAGCCTGTTCCTTGACCTTACGCACATCGCGGATCTTCAGTTTGAGTTCCTTTGCCGCGAGCTTCTCGAACTGCGTGTCGAGTTCGAGTTGGCGGGTCAACTCCAAGGCGGCCGCGAGCGGCATCTGGTCGAGCTCCGGGTCGGTAGTGACAAAATCCAGCAGCACGTAGCAGAGATACTCGCGGAGTTTGACCTCGTCGAACTTGAGGTCAGCAAGCGCGGTCGCGTCCTTTGCCTTGGCTGGCTGAAAGTCGCGGAAGAACAATTTGGCATGACCCAGCGCCGCCGGGGTCTGAAACCATTTCGGTTGGAGAAACTGTTCCAGGAGCCGGCGCGTACTGTTCATCAGTCGCGCCTGACCGATCAAATCCAGATCGTCGAGCGCTGTCACCTCCTCAATCATGCCAACGATCTGGGCTTGGGCGTGGTCGTGCTGTTCCTGCCATAGGGCCAGGGCACGCGCCCGAATAAATGCTTCCGGATGCGAAATACTCTCCGTGGCTACTTTGCCCTTCGCAAATATCTCCTCGGCCTGTTTCAAGTAGGACGGTGTACTGACCTGTGCGAGGCCGGTCTGAATTTTGACCAGAGCGGAAACGACTGGATTCACATCGCCGGTCACGCAAAGCGAGCCGCGGTCGGCAAAGATCTCGGTGTAAAGTTGAAAGCGCCGGGCCGTCTGCTCGTGGCTGACCGACGCGCGCGGGTCATTGGCCACCGCCATGATTAAACGATCCGCGATGTGCAATTCACCCGCTTCCCATTGCCAAAGGTGATAATGCGCCAATTCGTGGCCAATGACCGATTCAAGTTCCTCGGAGGTGAGCAGCGACAGGAGGGGGCCAGATAGGACGACATGGCCTTCGCCGGGCATGAAGTAGAGCGCTGCGTTGAGCTGAGGCGTGTTTTGTGCCTGATATACCGTGACGGGAATATCCAGATTCAGCCGCGCTTTCGCTGCCGCGACGCTCTGGTAAAGTTCTGGATGAGAATCCGCGTCGAGCCGGTAGGTGGACTTGAGCAAGTCCAGTCGCAGATTCTCGGTGTAGTCCGCCTGCGCCCGTGCCGAAGCAAACCAATTCCATAACTCTCGCTCCCGCGACTTGAGGTAGTCCCTCAGTTCGACGTGATAGGCCAACGGATTGAGTTTATGCTCTGGCGTTTCCACGAAAATCCTCTGCCGATTGATGGGCCAATTAGACCGCACCCGTTAGCATTGGTCAAAGCAACAAATGTTCAGTCCAAGAGGGATTTGTCATGGAGGCCAATCGATAATCAAATTATGCGTTGCACTTAAACCTTCCGGGCATTTTCCACTGCAAAACAGCGTCCGGCGTAGGTAAACGCGCTTCCATCATATCAGATAGCCGAAAATGATTTTCCTTTCGGCAGGGCGCATTATCATACCTAAAGTCGATTGGTGTTGGGCTTTCCGATGTCATAAAGACGCATAGAGGAGCTTGAGACGGGGCACGGCGGCGGCTTCCGCGAGTCGATCGCGCAGGGATTGGCG
>JAYTXL010000400.1:0-7165 GCA_043742955.1 Verrucomicrobiota bacterium
GCAGATCAAACGCTTCACCACGATTTGCGGCGCGAGCATCCCGCAGCCGCTGCTGGAAAAGCTCGATCAATGGGGACACGACGACGCGGCGACGGCGGAGTTCGGGATCGAATACGCCACGCGCCAATGCGAGGAACTGCTGCGCGGCGGCGCGCCCGGCCTGCACCTCTACACGCTGAACAAGGCGGCCACGGCCACGCGCATCCTGAAGAATCTTTCCCTCGCATGAAGCAGACCAAAGCCATCGAAAGCACGGAGAGAATTTCGTGCCCGAAGTGCGCATCGTTGCGCCTTCGTGACCGGTGGCGTGTGACGGCGGGGGTGGTAGTTTGTGCGATTTGCATTACAGTTATCCCTCCCTTGCTTTTCATCAGCGAAGCTATTTATGTCGATTACCCTTGGCTTTTGCTCGTCCCGGGCTTACCGCCGACAGCACTCGCGTTCTACATGTTCTTTCGGTTTGCCACGCGCCCCGCGCCTCATTACGAGTGCAGGGACTGTCGCCATCGCTGGAGAGGTATTGAATAAACCACTACGCGCCAGAGCCGTTAAAACTGTTTCAGCGTTCCCGACTTCACTTCCCAGCGTTGTAATTTTCGTCCCAGTTCCTGCGGCCAATTCTGTTCCGTGCACGTCATGAACACCTGGCCGCGCGCATGGTGGGCGCGGTCAAGCAGCGGCAAAAATCCGGCGCGGCGCTTCGCATCGAGTTCGCCCATCACGTCGTCGATCAGCAGCACCGGTGGAGCGCCATGAATGCCGGTGAGATACTCAGCCTGCGCCAGCTTGAGCGCAATGGCCAGCGTGCGTTTCTGCCCCTCGCTCGCGAACTGCGCGGCGGAACGGTCGTTGAGCAACAACTCCAGGTCGTCGCGATGCGGCCCAATCAGGGTGGAACGATACGTCCGCTCGCGGGTGCGCGATTGCGCCAGTTCCACCGCAAAATCCTGCTTCACGCTGGACTGGTATTCCAGCCTGAGTTCCTCGGCATCACAGGAGATGCGTCGGTATGCAAGACGTGCCAGCGGTGAGAGGCGCGGGAGCAGTTCCCGCCGCAACTCGATGAGTTGGTTGCCAACCTGCACTACCTCGTGCGAAAAACTTTCCAACTCCGCCTCGTCGATGGTGCGGTGCTTGAGCAAAGCGTTGCGCGAGCGCAGCGCCAGGGCGTAGCGTTGCAGCAAAGGTAGATACGGCGCGTGTGTCTGGGTCAGCAGCAGATCCAGAAAACGACGCCGGATGCGCGCCGCGCCTTTGACCAGCTGCAAGTCTTCCGTGCAAAACACCACCGCCCGCAACGCGCCAAAATACTCGGTCAACTTGCGCACCGGCTGGGCATCCAGACTCAGCTTCCGCTCGGTCGCGGACCAATACATTTTGATTTCGTGCTCGCCCTGCCCGACGACTTTGGCGCCGACGAAGTAACCCTTCACGCCGTGGCGGATCATCTGCGCACCGCCCACGCCGCGAAATGAGCGCAGGGTGGCGAGCAGATAAATCGCTTCCAGAATGTTGGTCTTGCCCTGGGCATTGTCGCCGAGCAGCAGATGGAACCCTGGAGAAAAGTCCACGTCCAACCGCGCGTAATTGCGGAAGTCACGGAGCCGGAGATGAGCCAGATGCACGGGCCGATTCTGGCCCTTGCTGCCACCGACGTCAAATTTCCTGTGCGGAGTGAGAGGTTGGCAATTTCGGTGGGGCGCAGGCCGGCTCGGCAGTAGCCTCGCCCCACCACAGGGAACGGTCACGCCCCACCGAATCAACCCATTGACGGACCACCTTTTGCTGGATTTGGCCGGGTATCCTTGAAATAGTCGCGCCATGAATCCCGCCCGAATTGCTTTCCGCTGGCTGGCCGGGCCGGTCGCCATGTTGACCCTGTCTTCCGGCCTTGGGGCGGAACTTTTTGAGCCGGACGCCGATGCCGCCCGCTGGCGCTCCGAACAGCGCATCATCGACCTGCACCAGCATGTCGAGTACACTCCCGAACGCATTAGTCGCGCCGTCCGGATCATGAACACCAACGGCATTGCGATCGCGGTTAACCTCAGCGGCGGCTCCACGACCCGGAAAAACGAGGCGCCCTCCGACTTCGAACGGAACAAGGCGCTCGCGGACCAACTCGCCCCGGGCCGGTTTCTCCACTACTTGAATCTCGATTACTCCGGGTGGGACCAGGAGGATTTTTCCGCCCGCGCGGTAAAACAAATCGAGGAAGGACACCGCCTGGGCGCGGCGGGTTTAAAGGAATACAAACGCCTTGGCCTCTACCTCCGCGATGGGGCCGGGAAACTCATCACAATCGACGACTCGAAACTTGATCCCGTCTGGAAACGGTGCGGCGAACTGGGGCTGCCCGTCTCGATCCACGTCGCCGATCCGAAGGCATTCTGGCTGCCGTACAACGATCAAAACGAACGCTGGAAGGAGTTGAAGGATCACCGGAGCTGGTGGTTTGGCGACCCCACCCTGTACCCGCCGCGGATGGAATTGCTCGAAGCCCTCAACCGGGTCATCGAGCGGAACCCGAAAACGACGTTTATCTGCGTCCATTTTGCGAACAATGCGGAGGAACTCGAGTGGGTCGAAAAATCGCTGGACCGTCTGCCCAACATGCAGGCCGACCTCGCCGCGCGCATCCCGGAGGTGGGCCGGCACGATCCGGAGAAAGTACGGCGGCTGTTCCTGAAGCATCAGGACCGGATATTTTTCGCCACCGACTTTCAGGTTTACCACCGGCTCATCCTGGGATCGAGCGGCAATGAACCCCCGCCGACCGACGAGGATGCAAAGACTTTCTTCGCCAAGGAATGGCGCTGGCTCGAGACCAACGACAAAAACTTCGCGCATATGACACCGATTCAGGGCGATTGGACGATCAGCGGAATCGGGCTGCCGGCGGGGGTGCTGCGAAAAATCTATTTTGACAACGCGCGCAAGCTCCTCGCACGGTCACTGCCGCTGCCAACCGTGAAAGCCGCGCACATTGGGCAGGATTTCAAGGTGACCGGTGACTTAAGCACCACGGTCTGGCAAAAAGCGCAACCCGCGCGCGTGGAATACTCCTCCATCAATTACGCCGCGCGTCCTGAAATAGCGACCACGGTGCGTGTGCTGTGGTCGGACAAGTTTCTCTATCTGGGCTATGCGTGTCCGTTTACAAAACTGACCACGTTCGAGCCGGCGGAATTGGACAAGGAACGCATCGGCCTCTGGGATCGCGACGTGGTGGAGGCGTTCATCAACGCCGATGCGACGAATCTGCGGCGCTACACCGAATATGAATTGTCCCCGAACGGCGAGAAGCTCGATTTACGATTACCGGAGAAGGATTTCGCGTGGAGCAGCCAGTTCGAAACGGCGGTGAAAACCGACGAGAGCGCCAAGGTATGGACGGCAGTGATGAAAATTCCGCTCCCTTCGCTCGGCGAAGTAAAACCCGTCTCCGGCACCAAATGGCGCCTCAACTTCTACCGGCACGACACGGTAAATAAAGCGTTCCTCGCCTGGAGCCCCGTGCTCACCGGCAGCTTCCACACGCCGGACAAATTTGGCGTGCTGGAGTTTGTTGATTGATTTGCCGCGGTCGGATCAGGGCAAGGTCGTGAAAAAGCGGCTCCAGCGTGGAAAGTGATGATTGTCCGGATTCAAGGAAAGCGCCACCGCCGTCGCCCGGCCCACGATGCGCTGGCGGTCCACGAAACCAAAATAACGGGAATCAAAACTGTTGTCGCGATTGTCCCCCATCACGAAATACTGGCCCGCTGGAACCGTGACCGGGTCAAATGAACGCAGCGCGGATTTAAGCGGAGTGAGCATGACCGGATGCTTTTTTCCGGCGAGATCTTCACTGGCGAATTCATGGGTAGCCCGCTGATCCGGGGGAAGGGCTTCGAAGACGGATGAATCCAGCGATCCATGGCCGGCTGGCGCACCGTTCAGAAAGAGCTGGTTGTCGCGGAGCGAAACGGTGTCGCCGGGTAGGCCCACCATTCTCTTGACGAGCCGCTGGCCATCGGCGGGCGAAAAGAAAACCACAATGTCGCCGCGCTTCGGATCCGCCCACTCCGCCACATGCCAGGTCGTAAAGGGAACTTTCAGATCATAGGCGAGTTTGTTCACAAAGATGCGGTCGCCTTCCAGGATCGTGGGTTTCATGGAGCCGGTGGGGACATCATTCCAATCGGCCAGGGCCGAACGCAGCGCGCTGGTGACCAGCAACATGATGAGGGTGGGCCGGATCCATTCAGCGGGAAACCACGAATGAACACGAATGGGTTGGCTGCGAAGGCCCTCGCTCCGAAGGGTGGGGGAGTCACTGTTTCGTGACCGGAAGTAATCAACCTGAATTCACGTGAGCCCCCAATCCTCATCCGTGTTGATCCGTGTCCATCCGTGGTTGAATTGAATTGTTACGGCTGAAGGGCAATTAGCTAGAACCGGGGAAATCGGCACCCTTCCGCGCGCGAACTGGCCGTTCGGATGGACCCCCAAAAAATCAACGCGGGAGGATATTATGCGCAATTCAGAAATTCGCCGTTGACCCGTTGCCGGTCTTTTCCCTAAAGTGCGCCTCGTTAATCAGGCAAACCATCAAATAACTATGTCAAATACCTACGTCCCCCTCATCAGTTCCGGCGTCGCCGGCCCGCTCGGCGTCCTCCACTTGCCACGTGTGTGGCAGAAGGCCTCCCTCGAAGCGTGCGGCAAACTCGCGGCCGGCTATCCCGGCATCGGCAAAGGCTACGATGCCATGACCCTCGGTGCCCTCGGCTTGGACGAAGCCGCCGTGCGTCAGTTCATCGCCACCAAGCCCACCTATCCGCAGTTCGAAGCGTGGATCCAAAAGCAGCCGGGCGTGAAGCTCGACAAGGCCACCGTCTACAAACACAACGTGTCCATCATGGGTTACATCCATGACGACGCCACGCGCAAGAGCATCCTCAGCGCCAGCGGCATCACCGATGAAAGCTCGGTCAACCCGGGCGCCGTGGACTTGAACAACCTCGACGACTGGTTCGAATTCCACCAGGCCGTTTTGAAATAATCGACCAACCCAATTCATTCATGGCCGCCGCACCCGCAAGGTTGCGGCGGTTTTTTTAGGTCTTGGGAAACAACGGTGATTGGATCAGCCCCAATTTAGCCAGACGAAACGCGCTGCCGGTGCCGAGGCAGCCGAACCCGTACTGGATGCTCCGGCGCAGATTGATCGAGGACGCCTCCGCGAAATACTTGGTGGGACAGCTCACCTCCGCGATCGTGTAGCCATACCAGAAAATTTGCGCGAGCATCTGGTTGTCGAAAACAAAGTCATCCGAGTTGGCCTCCAGCGGCAACCGCTCCAGCAAGGCGCGCGAAAAAGCGCGGTAACCCGTGTGATACTCCGACAGCTTGGCGCCCAGCAGGATGTTCTCCACCGCCGTCAGAAACCGGTTGGCGATGTATTTCCAGAGCGGCATGCCGCCGCGCAGGGCGTACCCGCCCAAAATCCGGCTGCCCAGCACGCACGGATGCAGGTCGTTGCCAATGATGCAGACCATCGCGGCGATGAGCTTGGGGGTGTATTGGTAATCCGGATGGATCATGATGACGATGTCCGCGCCCGCCTCCAACGCCAGCCGGTAACATGTCTTCTGGTTGCCGCCATAGCCGCGGTTCTGCGGATGGCTGTGCACCAGCATATGCGGCAGCGTCTTCGCAATCGCCACCGTGTCGTCCTTGCTGCAATCGTCCACCAGGATGACCAGGTCCACGAGGTCCTGCGCCATCACCTCGTCATACGTCCTACGCAGGGTTTTCGCCGCATTATACGCCGGCATCACCACGATCACTTTTTGGCCCCGATACATAAAAATGGTTGGAAAAATACTTACCGCTGGATTCCATCCTAGGAGAAGGAGGGGCTAGCGACAAGCCGCTTCATTGACACTCAGGCCCCGCCGTTGTTACCGTTCGCACTCTTTGAAAACTGTGCATGGACTATAAAAACACGCTGAATCTGCCGAAGACGGACTTTCCCATGAAAGCCGATCTGGTGGCCCGCGAACCCCAACGCCTCGAACGCTGGCAGGCCGCCGGCCTCTACGCGCAAATCCAGGCCGCCCGCAAAGGCGCGCCCAAGTTTGTCCTGCACGACGGCCCGCCCTTTGCCAACGGCGATGTCCACGTCGGCACCGCGCTCAACAAGATTCTCAAGGACATCATCGTCAAATACAAAACCCTCCGCGGCTTCAACGCGCCCTATGTTCCCGGCTGGGATTGCCACGGCCTGCCCATCGAGTTCAAGGTGTCCCAGGAATTGCGCAAGGCCGGCAACACCACCGCCGATGCCGCCACCATCCGCACCGCCTGCGAAGAATATGCTCGGAAATACATCGACATCCAACGCACCCAGTTCAAGCGACTCGGCGTGTTTGGCGACTGGGAGAATCCCTACCTCACGCTCAACAAGGAATACGAGGCCGATGAATTGCGCCTGTTCGCCGACATCGTCGAGAAGGGCTTTGTTTATCGCGGCAAGAAGCCGGTGTATTGGAGCATCCCGTGCCGCACCGCGCTGGCCGAGGCGGAAGTCGAGTATCAGGATCACGTCAGCCAGAGCGTTTATGTGAAGTTTCCCGTGGTCGGCCGACACGGAACCTTTGTCGTAATCTGGACAACGACGCCGTGGACCCTGCCCGCGAACCTCGCCGTGGCCTACAACTCCACCTTCAGCTACTCGCTCGTGCGCGCCAACGGCGAGGCCTACCTCGTTTCCACGATGCTCCTCTCCGCCGTTGCCGAAAAATGCGGCTGGGCCGGCTACGAAATCGAGCGCAGCCTCGACGCCACCCAGCTCAGTCAAATCGAGTTCCAACACCCGTTCTGCAACCGCACCGGCAAACTCTTCGCCGGCGACAGTTTCGTCGAGAACAGCACCGGCACCGGTTTCGTCCACATCGCGCCTGGCCACGGACTCGAAGACTATCATCTCGGACGCCAGAACGGATTGCCGATCTACTCGCCGGTCAACGACGACGGCTGCCTGGCGCACACGAACGATCTGCCCGTCGAGCAGCAAATGCCCGCCGAACTGGTTGGCAAATCGATTTTGGAAAAGCACGGGAAGAGCGACGCCAACGAGGCCGTGCTGCACGAACTGCGGATCCGCAACGCGCTGTTG
>JAYTXL010000401.1:0-6463 GCA_043742955.1 Verrucomicrobiota bacterium
ATGAGCCTGCTTTGCGACCGGGAATGGAGACTGAAATACACGCCGGATGACGGCGACCTGATCGCGCTTTTCTATGTCCCCGCCCTGGAGTGCGCAACGCGCTACGACCGGCTCACCGGCTACTTCAAAGCACGGGCATTAACCCTGGCCGCGCGCGGCCTGGAAGGGCTGGTGCGCAACGGCGGAAGAATGCGCCTGCTCGTGGGATGCACGCTGGACCAACCGGAAATTGACGCCATCGCCAAAGGTGCGGCCTGCCGCGATCAGGTGACGGCACATCTGCTCGCCAATCCCCTCAAGCCCGGCAACCAGCGGGAAGTTGAGGCGGTGGAGTTGCTGGCGTGGATGGTCGCCAACCAGATTCTTGAAGTGCAAGTGGCGGTCCCGTGCGACGAGCATCGCCGACCCATTCCCGCACAAGGTATCTTCCACGAAAAAGCAGGCATCATCGAAGACAAGACGGGCGACCGCCTCGCGTTCAACGGCAGCTTGAACGAAACCGAAGCCGGATGGACGCAGAATTGGGAAAGCCTGAACATTTTCCGCTCGTGGCTCGGTGATGATCCACGCGTCGCCGCCGAGGAAACGAATTTCATCAAACTTTGGTCGGGCGAGTCCAAGCACGTCATCACCATGACCGTGCCAGACGCGGTGCGCGACGACTTGCTCCGCTTCCTGCCGGAAAACGATTTGCCCGCGCGACTCAAGAAGAAGGAGGTCGTGCCGGTGATTCTATCGCCCGAGCCCGAACCCGAACCGGAGCCAGCCGCCTCAACGCCCGAACCAACGATTGACTGGCGACGCCTGATTTGGGGCTACATCAAACACGCGGCGAAGATGCCGAACGGCGGCGAACTGGTCGGCGAGGCGACCGCGAACGTGACGCCGTGGCCGCATCAAGTGAAAGCATTTGAACGGCTCTACAATCATTGGCCGCCACGACTGCTCATCGCGGACGAAGTTGGCTTGGGCAAAACGATTCAAGCGGGCCTGTTGCTTCGCCAGGCATGGCTGGCGGACAAGGCGAAGCGGATTCTCATTCTCGCACCCGCCGCCATTTGCAACCAGTGGCAGCTTGAGTTGCGGGAAAAGTTCAACCTCAGTTGGCCAATCTACGACGGCGACTCGCTCCGCTGGCTCACGTCGCCGGGGCGCCAGGGCGAAACGGAACGGGACGTGTCGCGCGCCGAGTGGCACAAAGAGCGGGCTGTCATCGTTTCCAGTCAGCTCATGCGCCGCGCGGAACGGCAACCAGATTTGCTCGAACACGCCGAGCCGTGGGATTTGGTGATCGTGGACGAGGCGCATCACGCGCGCCGCAAGTCGCCGGGCGCGCCCGGCGAGGGAGGGCCGAACACGCTGCTTCGCTTGCTGCGTGGATTGGAGAAGCGCACGCAAGGAATGGTGCTGATGACCGCGACGCCGATGCAGGTGCATCCGGTTGAAGTCTGGGATTTGCTCTCGCTGCTCCACCTGCCGCCCGAATGGGATGAAGCAACGTTCCTCAAATTCTGCGCGACGGTTGAAAACCCGTCGCCGTCGCACGATGAAATGGAATTTCTCGCCGGGATGTTTCAGGCGGCTGAACGTCGCTTTGGCCCGGCCACCGAAGCCGAGGCCAAACGGCTTGGCGCGACGAGCGGATTGCAGGCGAAGAAAATCCTCGCGGCCTTGCGCGACGCTGCCGCCATTCCGCGCCGTTACATGGATGCCAGTCAGCGCGCCCTTGCCTTGCGCCTCATGCGCGCCAACTCGCCGGTCGGACGGCTCATCTCGCGTCACACACGCGAACTGCTCCGCCGTTACCACAAGGCCGGCAAGTTGAGCACGCCCATTGCGACGCGCATCGTGGAAGACAAGTTCATCGATCTGTCCGTGGAGGAAACTCGCATTTACGAGGCAGTCGAGGATTACATCAGCACGACCTACAACCAGGCGGCGGCGAAGGAGAAGAATGCCGTCGGTTTCGTGATGACGATTTACCGCCGCCGTCTCGCCAGCAGCTTCGCGGCGCTGGCAAATACGTTGGCGGATCGGCTGGACGCGATGCGCCTGGGCAGCGCAAAGGCAGTCGCGCGGACCAAGGAAGAAGCACAGCAGGAGCCGACTGGCGCACAAGGCGATGTGCTGTCGCCGGAGGAAATCGCGGAGATGGAGCGTGCATCGCTTGAGCATGAGGAAAAAGAGGACATCGCGCGGCTGCTGGAGCGCATCCGCCGGTTGCCCCCCGACACAAAAGCGCAACGGCTGTCCGGCCTGCTCGCGGAACTTCGCAGTGGCGGATACGCGCAAGTAATGGTGTTCACGCAATACACCGACACGATGGATTTTCTGCGCGACCAACTGGCGGCACAACCGGGAATGCGCGTGATGTGCTTCTCCGGGCGCGGCGGTGAAGTGCGGGAGAAGGATGGAAGCTGGCGGACCATTTCCCGCGACGACGCCAAGCGCCGTTTCCGTGAAGGGCAGGCCGACATACTGGTTTGCACCGATGCCGCCGCCGAAGGACTCAATTTCCAGTTTTGCGGCGCGCTCATCAATTTTGACATGCCGTGGAATCCGATGCGCGTGGAGCAGCGCATCGGCCGCATTGACCGGCTCGGCCAGAAGCACGAAAAAATCTGCATCGTGAACTTGCACTACGCGGACACCGTGGAAGCGGACGTGTATTCCGCGCTGCGCAATCGCATCCAGTTATTTGAAGCGGTCGTCGGGCGACTCCAACCGATTCTCGGAAGACTGTCGGGATTCATCGCCAACAATGTGCTCAACCGGCAAGGCAGAGACCCCGACGCGCGGGCCGCGCTTACCGGCGAATTGGAACGTGAAGCCGAGGCCGCGAGGCAAACCGGTTTCGATCTCGATGAAATGATCCAAGGCGACCTGGACGAACCAACGCGCCCAATACCAAAGCTATCGCTTGCGGATCTCGACGCGATTTTGAAACTCCCCGTGTTACACCCGTCGGGCCTGACCGTAAAAGAATTCGAAGCACGCCAATACAGTTACCAGGCACCGGGCATGGCCCAGCCGATTCGCGTCACGACCCGCGCGAGTTTCTACGACGAGCACGCCGAGAGCGCCGAACTTTGGTCACCGGGAAGCCCGGCCTTTCCCGAACCAGATTCCTTCGCGCACCCCGACGAATTGCCCCCCACCTCGCTGGCCGACCTTCTAGCACAAACCACCCATCCCAGTTCAACGAAGCATGGTGGTGAATCCAAATAACGCCGGAGGAAAACCCAACTCATGGAAGGTGCCGCAAAATGAAATCTACCAACCACGTGACGCAAAGAACGCATCAAGATCAGTGGATCATTAACTTCGATCGACTCCACCCTGGAAAGGATCAAAAAAAGAAACCAACCTCCCATCAATTTAGGAGTTTGGTATCGAAAGGGGGATTAAGCAACGACCGGCCTGGTCAATGCTAAGATTCGTAACGTTTCTTGACCGAGTACGTCCCAAGAGACCTGAATCCTGTGGAAACTCCGCGTACACGATCCAGCGCCCTCTTTACTTTGGAATCAGAGAGTGAACCAGCAAAATCAACCATAAAAGCATACGTTTCAGGGCTGCCGGCAATGGTCCTGGAAATAATTCTCGTAAGATTTATTCCCGCATCCTTGAATGGCTCCAAGAAATCGAGCAGGCTTCCGGGGATATTGCGTAATGTCACAACTACGGATGTTCTGGCATTTTTGTTAAGTGTTCGCTTCTGCTGCCCAAGAACAAAAAACTGGGTTACGTTCTCCATGATGTCCTGCTCGATGGGGAACTCCAAGACCTTTAACCCGTATGTTTCCCCCGCCGTTCGATTTCCTATCGCAGCCGCTCCGCTCTCTTCGGATGCAATCTGGACAGCTTTTGCTGTATCTGAAACCTCCATTTTTTTCACACCAGGGAATTTCTTATCGATCCAAGCCTGACAATGGTGCAGCGGTGCAAAGTGAGAATAGATCACTGTGATATTGTCCTTTGACTTGCCCATCAAGGCCAGCCGCACATTCATCGCAAGCGATTCTTGGATGAAGACGCTTCCAAAGTTATTTTCCACCAGGCAATCGACTGTGTCCTTGATTTGGCCGCCCGAGGAATTTTCTATTGGGACGATTCCGAGCCGGGAGCGATCTTTTGATACAAACTCGAACACATCCTTGACTGTACGGCGCGGGACAAGCTCACAACGCTTGTCACGACCATATCGTTGTTTGGCCGCAAGGTGCGCAAAAGTGCCATCTTGGCCGTAGTAGGCAATGGTGTGGGTAATCATTGAATGGTCACCTGTTGGGCGAGTGTAGTCGACGCGGTGATGGTTTCAAATTTGTGTGCGATTTCTGATGACATTAACGACGGGCGGTTTAATAACAGCCGCTTCGCATCGGGTCAAAGGATTTCTTTCCAGATTCTATGGCCTTTTGCATGATAAGGAAGCATTAACACGGCCATTCTCAATCTCCTAATTAATAATACCAGCACTTATCCCGTGCATCAGGAACACGCTGGCTGGTCGACACGCGGAGCGCGGGTCTCCATCTGTTAGCGGTGAATAGTTTGTGAATAACTCCCAACAAGTATTATTTGACAATCCGTATTACTATTGTTTGAAGAAAGCCAATTTGGGTTGGCGTTTCAGTTGCATAATTTGCAAATCCCGATTGACATAAACCGCAACTCTGCCATCCTGTGAGCATGGCTACCACCTATGACACTTTGAAAGCGGAGTCCAAAAGGCTCCGTGCTTTGGCTGATAAGATCGACGCAGTTGCTGCTGAGTTGCAAAATGAATCTGGCCCATCAGCTCAACCTGCACCCCATCCGACTTTGCCGGGTGTTGGTGAATACGCTGGAATGAAACAGGCCCAGGCAATTATGCATGCCCTTCGGACTCACGGGCCGCGAACCACGACCCAGCTTTTTACGATGCTAAATGCTGGGGGGTTGCCATTCAAAAAGGTTTCCTACGTTACAGCCATCCTCGCCCGCTTCAAGGAAAAGTGGGAACGCACGGATGATGGAAAAATTTCCCTGAAACAAAACGCATGAAGGGTTTGATTTTGCGGAGCATTTCCGCCAACACGCAATGGCGCATGTTGAAATGGAGAAAAGCCATGAAGTTAGTTGCGAGCGCAACGTGATGAGCCGAACACGTGCAGCGTGATGATAAAAAAACACCGGCCAGCGGGTGATAATGCTGTCTAGGCAACCCGCTGGCCGGTAGGCACAGCTAAATTGGTAAGAGGGGGGCGTTCCATGCGCTGGTCGCGCTTGTCGGGGCATACACCCTTAGGACGCTGTTCGAAGCAGCGGGGTTCGATCCCCACGCTCTCCATACCAATTCATGTAGAACGAGTATCACTTTTGGCGACGTAGAGCAAGCTCTTTCGAGCCCCAGCCTATTGGCGTATTCAGCATGAACTGGTCAATCCACACCTTTGACACGAGCGACGCTCAGCACGAGTTGTGGCGACCGGAAATGCACCGGCAGCAGCTTCGGTTGCACGATTCGCAGCGGGTTTTTCTCGCAAACCTTCCCCAAATCAACCTGGGTTTGTCGGGCGTCACCTACAGCTTCGCCCACGCTGCCAGCAATTGGTCCCGGAGTTTCTTAGGGGTCACTCGCTCGATCATCGCCCGCATTTCGTCCCTGGGTGACTGCTGCCCGTTGGTCAGCAGCTTCGGCATGGCCGATTGCAATGCGTGCCGAAACGCCTCGCGCCCCGGCTGGAAGTAATGTTTCAACACGATGTCCGTCGTCTTGTGCCCCGTCACCTTCTGCACCAGTTCCAGCGGCACCCCCGCCGTCAGCGCCAGCGTGACCCACGTAACCCGGAAACTGTGGAAATCGCGCACCGACGCGCGCCGGGTTCCACCCTCGCGCTCCGCGCCCAGCAGCCGGTTCGATTTCACGATCGCCGTCAGGCCCCGGTTCCCGTCGCGGCCCCGGATCAAGCGGCACTCGATGGCGCCCTCGATCTCGTTCAAGTAATTCGACGCGCTCCCCTTGCTCACACCCGCCGCGGCAACCGCCTCGCAAAGCCGTTTCCCGCCCGCGTAATGTTCAAACACCACGCTCATGCGCTCCTTCTTCGGCGAGTCCGGCAGGCCCGCGATGTATTCGAGCCCGCGCCGCCGCGTTTCTTCCGCCGGAAGTTTCTGCAGCAGCGCTTCATCGTCCGCGTCCGCGCCCGCCTCGCGCAACGCCACCGCCAAGACCTTCTTCACCCGCCAGGTGATGCCATCCGGGTTTTCCAGATACATCGCCGCCTGCTCCGGGAAAACATAACCATGCTTCCCGCCGCCATCAGAACCACCCTCTCCGCGTCCGGCGGGGATAGGGGCCGGGGGTGAGGTGCGCGCATTGCCAATCTGCCTTGGTTTCTTGCCCAGCGATTCGAGCTCGTCGTACAGCATCGGGAAAATCGGGATCCCCACCGTCTGGCCCGTCTTCGCCGTTTTCACC
>JAYTXL010000402.1:0-1698 GCA_043742955.1 Verrucomicrobiota bacterium
CAATCGAAGCCGGACCCAATATCAAATCCCTTGGTCGCCGGCAAACTCAGCATGGCCTTCGCAAGGTCGGCCTCCAAACGGTCGAAGACAGGTTCACCCCAACCCGCCGGAACGCCCCGCGCCACGCCCTCCACGATTCCGCCAACGCTGTCGCCCGCCTTCCGCGTCCTTTCAATGAGACGAATCATCCGCTCGGCCACCACGGCGTCGGGGCAGCGGACAATATTCGCCTCAATGTCCTTGACCTTGACCCGCTCAGGATCGATCGCGGCCTTGATCTTGTGGACCTGGTTCACGTAGGCGAGCACTTCGACGCCAAATTGCTCCCGCAAAATCTTTTTCGCAATTGCTCCCGCCGCGACGCGTCCGATCGTTTCCCTTGCGCTTGTGCGTCCCCCACCCTGCCAGTTGCGGATGCCGTACTTCGCAACGTAAGTGTAATCCGCGTGTGACGGCCGGAACTTCGTGGCCATTTCATTGTAGGCCTCAGAACGTTGATCTTCGTTCTTCACCCACATCGAAATCGGCGTGCCCAGAGTTTTACCTTCGAACGTCCCGGAGAGAATTTGGACTGCGTCCGATTCCTTGCGCGGGGTGACAATCTTCGACTGCCCCGGTCGACGTCGATCCAGATCCGGCTGAATGTCCGCCTCGGTCAACGCCAACCGCGGCGGACACCCATCCACCACCACGCCGACGCCACCGCCGTGGGATTCGCCCCAGGTGGTGATGCGAAACAGATGACCAAACGTATTGCCCATGGACCGAGCATGCGGAAAAACAGGCATGAGGTCAAACGAGGTGTAACACCGGTGCATCTTCACACTGCGGTGGCGCGCGGCCTTCAGGCCGCTTGAGGATCAGCTATCACGTTGGCGAAATGATTGGCCCATCAACACCCGCCACCGCCAGCCGTAATGCGGGGGCGAAGCACAGCCGCGCCCTGTAACCACATCCCAACTGCTCAAGGCTTTTGCTTCACGGCCCAACTGGTGATGTCATCTTCGGCTTCAGGTTGCCCGTCGGGACCGGCGGAACTGATATCGGAGGCAAAAGTGTGGTGCTTCCCCGGATATTCATAAACGTAGGGATGCTGCCATGGATCGACCGGAATCTCGGGAATGTAGGGGCCTTTCCAATTGGGGGTGTCCGATTTCGGTTGGACGAGTTGCTGCAATCCGTCACGCCCGCTTGGGAAAAAGCCATTGTCGATTTCAAACGCTGCCAGCGAGCCTTTGAACGTGGCAATCTGCGCTCCCGTTGCCGTAATCTTGGCCCGGAGCGTGTGGCCGCCATACAAGGGCACAACAATCCCGGCGAGAATTCCGAGGATGACCAGCACGAGGAGCAATTCGATCAGGGTGAAGCCACGGCGTTGGGGGCGAAGAACGGCGATCTGATTTTTCATGGAATGGTTGAGTTGATTTGGTTGTCGGTTTTGATCCACGCGGATAAGCGATCATGCATTTCGCTTACAGCGGGTTTCCTTGCTCAGGCATGGACCGCGCCAGCAAAACAAACATGGGGTTTTAAGCCAGTATCGTGGTTATGGCCGCAAGCTCTGCACAGAAGCCACCGGTAATTGTGCAAGGCTTGCGCGACATCAGCGCCTGACAGCTATTGAGGTGGAACGATTAATCGGCGATATCGGCATGAATCATCTGCGGTCGGGAAAATTCATGGGGTGGATGGCAAAGA
>JAYTXL010000403.1:0-6009 GCA_043742955.1 Verrucomicrobiota bacterium
CCCGGGGGCTTACCATTACGCACATTTTCACGATTATTTTTTACGGTGACACAGTCGCCACATGGCCGTGAGGTCGTTGAGCCGATGCAGCCCGCGCCAGAGCGTGATCGGTCCCGGCTCGCCGTCGCGTTTGCGCGCCATGAATCCGCCCAATTGCGCCACCCAGCGCACCGCCTGCCGCACGCCGGGCGGCGTGGCGGGCGGGCGGGTATCTCCTAGGTTCACCCATCCATGCACATCCAGGTTTTTGTCCCTGCGCATCCTCGCTTCACAATCCGGTCACGCTGGGCCGTGCCGGTGGCGTGCCTGCTGTCCGGCTGGCTCGCTGCTGCGGAAATTGAAAGCCTGCCCGGCACCAAGCCCTTGACCATGACCGGTGATCTCCCCGCCGAAGTCGTGGAGCGGGTCGATGCCTTTATGCTGCGTCAGCTTGACGAATCGGTCGTCAACCGCCAGAAATTCTGGCACCGCGATTATTCCTCCCCGGAAGCGTTCGTGAAATCCATGGAACCGAATCGTCAGCGGTTTCGTCGCGCCATCGGAGTCGTGGACGAACGGGTGCCGTTTGATGATTTGCAACGGGTCGCCACCCTGGCGACATCCCACGTGGTCGCGGAAGGCAAAACATTCCGCGTCTTCGCCGTCCGTTGGCCGGTTCTGCCCGGCGTCGATGCGGAAGGCTTGCTGCTCGAACCGACGGGTGAGGCCCTCGCCCAGGTTGTCGCCTTGCCCGACGCCGATTGGACGCCGGAAATGTTTAGCGGCCTGGCGTCCGGCGTGCCGTCGTCGTCACAAATGGCCCGCCGATTAGCCGAGGCCGGTTGCCGTGTGCTGGTGCCCACGCTCATCGACCGCCACACCACCTGGTCGGGCAACCCGCGCATTCGCCTGACGAACCAGACACATCGGGAGTTCATCTATCGCCAGGCGTATTTCATGGGCCGGCACATCCTCGGCTACGAAGTGCAAAAGGTTTTGGCAGCGGTCGACTATTTGGCCCGCCAAAATCAAACGGCGAGTGGGAAGACGCGGCCTATCGCGGTTGCCGGATATGGCGAAGGGGGGGTGCTCGCGTTTTACAGCGCGGCGTGTGATCCGCGAATTCACGCCGCTTTGGTCAGCGGGTATTTCCAACCGCGCGAGCAAGTGTGGCAGGAACCCGTTTATCGCAATGTTTGGGGTCTCCTTCATGAATTTGGCGACGCGGAAATCGCCGGGCTGATTGCGCCGCGCGGCTTGGTGATCGAGGCGTGCCAGGGTCCGGAAATTGCCGGCCCACCTCCGCCCTTGAACGGGCAGATGGACGCGGCCTCGGGCAGGTTGACGACGCCTGCCGCAGCCGCGGTGCAGGCCGAGTTCGAGCGCGCCCGCCAACTTTATCCCCCGCCGGCCCGCAAAAATGTTAGCCTGATCCTGAGCGGAGACGGACGGGGGCTGGGCGGCTCAACCGGAGCCGTGGAGTCACTGCTGTCAAAACTGGGTCTGACGTTCCAGGCTGCGGCTGGCGACCCGCCGGGGTTGGTGGATCAACGCCAGAACTTCGATCCCGCCGAGCGATTGAAGCGACAGTTCGATCAACTGGTCGCCTTTACCCAGGAGCTGGCGCGGCACAGTCCAGGGCAGCGCGCCGCTTTCTGGGCGAAGGCGGATGGCTCCTCGCTGACGAACTGGCAAGCCAGCACGGCAAGTTATCGGGATTATTTGCGCGACGAAATCATCGGCCGTCTGCCGCCCGCGAGCTTGCCGCCGAACGCCCGCACGCGCCGGCTCTACGACACGCCCAAGTGGCAGGGTTATGAAGTGGTGCCCGACGTTTCGCCCGGCGTGATCACCTACGGCGTGCTGCTGCTGCCGAAGGATCTGAAGCCCGGCGAGCGCCGGCCGGTGGTGGTGGCGCAGCATGGCCGCGCGGGGCGGCCGCAGGATGTGTGCGATCCGGACAAGGACACACCGGCTTACCATTCGTTCGGGGCACGGCTGGCGGATCACGGCTTCATCGTGTACGCGCCGCAGAATCTTTTTATTGGCGAGGAAAAATCACAGCCATCCCACAGGATTCGGCCCAAAATCGCGAACTTTGTGAGTTTTCATGGTTTTTATAGGAGCCAAAAAACAAATGAGATGACAGAATATCGTGAAATACCAATAAAACCACGCATTTCGCGGTCATTTCCTATGGGATGGCTGTGAGGAAAAATACCGGAGGCTCCAGCGCAAGGCGAACCTGCTCAAGCTCACCTTTTTTGCACCGATGGTGCAGCAGCACGAGCAGCATTTGAAATGGCTCGCGAGCCTCACTTTTGTGGACGCACGCCGGATCGGTTTCTATGGGCTTTCCTACGGCGGCAAGTCGGCCATGTTGATCCCCGCCGCACTGGAAGGCTACGCGCTTTCCATTTGTTCGGGTGATTTCAATGAGCAGGTGTGGAAGCATGTCAGCGTGCAGGATCGTTACAGCTTCATGTTCACCAAGGAGCATGATCACAGCGAGTTTGATTTCGGATCCAAGTTTAACTATGCCGAGATTGCGGGCTTGATCGCGCCGCGGCCCTTCATGGTGGAGCGCGGGCATCGGGACGGGGTCGCGCCGGATGAGTGGGTTGCCTACGAATACGCCAGGGTGCGGAGGCGCTATGTGGAACTGGGGATCGGCACCCGGACGGAAATCGAATTCTTCAATGGGGTCCACGAAATCCACGCCCAGGGAACTTTCGACTTCCTGCACCGGCATCTCGACTGGCCCAAGCCATCGCGTTGATTAGGGTGCATGGATTAGGGATTGTAGCGCCGGGCAAATGATTTACCTTCAGCGCCAGTCAACATCTGACTTAGCCGAATCCTAATTTTATGAACGACCTCCTGAACCAGCTCAAACAACACAGCCTCATCGTGGCGGACACCGGCGATTTCGCGAGCATCCGCAAATATCAGCCGCGCGATGCCACCACCAACCCCAGCCTTCTCTTCAAGGCCGCGCAAATGCCCGAGTACGCCGCGCTGGTGGAACAGACGCTGGCCGACGCCAAGCAGGAAGCCGCCGGCAACGCGGCGGCCGCGCTCGGCATCGCGCTGGACCGGCTCTCCGTGGCATTCGGGGTTGAGATCCTAAAAATTGTCCCGCACCGCGTCAGCACCGAGGTCGATGCGCGTCTGAGTTTCGACACGGCGGGCACGATCGCCAAGGCCCGTTCCCTGATTGCGCGCTACGAAAAAGCGGGCGTGTCCCGCGAGCGCATCTTGATCAAGGCGGCTTCGACCTGGGAAGGCATTCGCGCGGCGGAAGCGCTCAAGGCGGACGGTATTCATTGCAATTTGACCCTCCTCTTTTCCTTTGCGCAGGCGGTCGCGTGCGCCGAGGCGGGCGTGCAGCTCATCTCACCGTTCGTCGGGCGCATCCTCGACTGGCACAAGAAATCCACCGGCAAGGATTTCCCCGGCGCGGAAGATCCCGGCGTGCAATCCGTCACGAAGATCTACACTTATTACAAAAAATACGGCTACGCGACGGAAGTGATGGGTGCGAGCTTCCGCAACGTGGGCGAGATCCTGGAACTGGCCGGTTGCGATCTGCTCACGATCAGCCCGCAGTTGCTGGAGGAAATGCAGAAGACCAACGGAGCGGTCGGGCGCAAGCTCGCGCCCGATCTGGCGACCGCGAGCCCGTTGGAGAAAATCCAGCTCGACGAAAAGGCCTTCCGCTGGGCGCACAACGAGGATGCGATGGCGACGGAGAAACTCTCCGAAGGCATCCGCCTCTTCGCCGCGGACACGACGAAGCTGGAGAAATTCATCGCGCCGAAGCTGGGGTAGCCTCAACCTCCAGTTGCGTCCCGGCAGCGTACGACCGAAGCGATTGCGTTCGCCTGAGCGCAGCCTGAAGGCTGCGGCTACAAACCGAAGTGGCTGTGGCGAACCAGCCTAGAATTTCCCGCCGTAGACTGCGTTCCGGCCGAGCATTTGTTCGATGCGCAGGAGTTGGTTGTATTTCGCCGTGCGATCGCTGCGGCTCAGGGAGCCGGTCTTGATCTGGCCGCAATTAGTGGCGACCGCGAGATCGGCGATGGTGGAATCCTCGGTTTCTCCCGAGCGATGACTCATGACGGCGGTGTAGCCGTTTTCCTGCGCGAGCTCGACGGCATCGAGCGTTTCAGTGAGCGATCCAATTTGGTTTACCTTGACGAGGATCGAATTGGCCGTGCCGGTGTCGATGCCCCGCTGGAGGAATTTGACGTTGGTCACGAACAAATCGTCGCCGACGAGCTGGATTTTATCACCGAGCTTGTCGGTGAGCTTCTTCCAGGTGACCCAATCGCCTTCCGCGCAGCCGTCCTCAATGCTGACGAGCGGGTATTTGCCGCAGAGCTCGACGTAGAACGCGACTAGCTCATCGCCGGACAATTTACGGCCGCTGCTCTTCTTGAAGACGTAGGTTTCATTGCCAGTGTAGAACTCGCTGCTGG
The DNA here is from genome assembly GCA_043742955.1 of Verrucomicrobiota bacterium. Taxonomy (GTDB): domain Bacteria; phylum Verrucomicrobiota; class Verrucomicrobiia; order Limisphaerales; family JAYTXL01; genus JAYTXL01. The sequence continues at coordinate 4,461 of JAYTXL010000403.1, forward strand.
CCACGTCGAGGGCGAGGAAGATTTCCTTGCCGGCCTTGTAGCCCGCGTCCTTGGTGGCCTGCAGGATGACCTCGATGGCGGCCTCGGCGCTGTCGAGCTTGGGGGCGAAGCCGCCCTCGTCACCGACCGCGGTGCTGAGCCCTTTTTTCTTCAGCACAGACTTGAGCGCGTGAAAAATCTCGGTAATGGCCTGGAGACCGTCGCTGAAGGTGCTGAACCCTTTCGGCACGATCATGAATTCCTGGAAATCAATCGGGGCATCAGAATGGGCGCCGCCGTTGATGACGTTGGCCATGGGCACGGGCAGCACCTTGGCATTCGGCCCGCCGATGTATTTGAAGAGCGGCTGGCCGAGGGCATCGGCGGCAGCCTTGGCGTTGGCCAGGGAGACGGCGAGGATGGCGTTGGCGCCGAGCTTTGATTTCGTTTCCGTGCCGTCGAGCTCGAGCATGAGCCGATCGACGGTGAGTTGATCCAGGGCATCCACGCCGCGGAGTGCGGGCAGGATTTTACTGGAGACATTTTTGACCGCCTTGGAAACACCCTTGCCCAGATAGCGTTGTTTGTCGCCATCGCGCAGCTCGAGGGCTTCATGTTCGCCGGTGCTGGCGCCGCTGGGGACGGCCGCCCGCCCGACGGCACCGCCGGCAAGAATCACGTCAACTTCAACGGTGGGGTTGCCGCGCGAGTCAAGAACTTCACGGGCCTGGATGTCAGCAATGGTGCTCATAGTTTGATGTTCAATTTCAGTTTCAACAAATGCGCGGCATCATAGGAGGGAGCGAAACCGAGTCAAGCGCGGCGAATCCACAACCACTCCGTACCCATGAGTCTGCCGCGATCGGGTCGGGTGCCGGGGATTGCGCCCCGGCACCCTCCCACACCACCGGACGTGCGGTTTTCCGCATCCGGCGGTTGAACGCAGCCTCCAACTTCATGGGGAAGCAAGGTCTGATGGCATCCAAAACCCGTGGTGCCGCAACACCGCGTTGCTTAACGCCGTCTGCAAGCTCGGACTAGCCGCGATCTTCCACGCTCCCTTGGAACTGTGCGCCACCTTCAGCAGGCGTCCGCGCAGTCCCAGGTGACGCAGCTTCCGCAGCCGCCCACGCCAGTTGTCCCACCGCTGCCAGAAGCAGCTCCGTATGTGTCGTCCGATCCAACCCTCCCGTCCGAAGATGTTCCGGCGTTCCCCGGCCAGGCGGTAATAACCCCACCAGCCGCGCACGTAGGCGCGCCAGATGTCCCGCAGCTTCTCGCTGGTCTGACTCTGGCACCTTCGCCACCTCTCCCGTACTTTCGTTTTGAACCGCTCCACGCTCTGGGGCGCGCCTTCGATCTTCCCTTCCGGGTTGATGCGAAAACCCAGGAACTTGCGTTCCCACGGTCGCCCCACGCCGCTCTTGGTCGCGTTGACTTCCAAACGCAGGTGTTGCTTGATCCAGTCCGTGAGGCTCGCTCGCACTCGTTCCGCCGCGCGTTGACTGCCCACATAAATGTTGCAGTCGTCTGCCTAGCGGCTGAACGCCAGGCCGCGCCCTTCCAACTC
>JAYTXL010000404.1:0-14747 GCA_043742955.1 Verrucomicrobiota bacterium
GAATAAACCCAGGCGCAAGTTCAAAGAAATCCCGCACCGTTACCGCCAACGCAAAAACAAAACAGTCAATAAATCGAGGGCTTAACTTAGCGCCATTCAGAACCGACACTTGTTCTGACACTTGTTCGAATCGTCACCAGCCCAGCTCTGGAAATAAATATGACAATACCATTGACTGACACCTTTTCCTTCACCTTTTGAAAAAAACTTGCGCGCCCATTCGTTTTAGGTAACATTAATATCTTGCTGGCAGGACGTCGGGAGCTGGGTAAATGAACTAAACGTATGAATACTCTGAGACTCAAATGGATGGCTGCAGTGGCCGGTTGCCTGGTGGCGGCTTCGGCGGCGCACGCCAGCCTCATTGTCGCTCCGGGTGCCCAAGCTGGTGTCGAAGGAAACTCGAACAATGCCTACCCGTTCAGTCTTGGAGGGTTTCCCGCCACGGCGCGCTATCAGCAGATTTTTGGCGCCCCTCAGTTTTCCTCGCTCAGCGGCCCGGTTCTCATCACCCAAATCGCCTTTCGGCCTGATTCACTCGGAGGCAATACCTTCCACAAAACCCTGTCGAACGTGCAGATTAATCTCTCGACCAGCACTGCCAATCCGGAGGCGTTAAGCACCACCTTTGCGAACAACGTGGGCGCAGACAACACCGTCGTTCGTTCCGGCGGATTGGCGCTGTCCAGCGCTAATGCCGGGTCTGGTCCGAAAAACTTCGACATCATCATCATGCTCTCCACGCCGTTTCTCTACAATCCGGCCAATGGGAGCTTGTTAATGGATGTGCGGAATTCTAGCGTCGGGACGCCGACCCAATTGGACACCACCACATTTGATGCGGAGAATACCGTGGGAGATGGCGTTTCCCGCCTTTACAGTGGTTTCAGTGGATCGGTTAACAGCACCACCGGTATTGCTGACTCAATCGGTCTCGTGACCCAGTTCACCTTCACTCCCGTCCCCGAGCCCTCAACCTATCTCGCTGGTGCCTTGTTGTTGCTGCCGTTTGTGGGCACCACCCTCCGTTCGCTGCGCAACCGCAAGCAGACGGCCTAGCCAGCCCAGGCCAGGACGAAGCCAACCATGCAGTTGGAACTGGGGAGTGCACCCGCCTCGGGTGCCCCAACCGACGGTCCTCGTGGGTTGGCTTGGGTATGCGGCGATTCATGAAATAGCACCGTGCTCGCGAGCGCACAGTTCCCAGCGAGGGTAACCACGATCCCCAAGCCAACTGTATCGTTTTGCTAAGCTCTTTCGGAAAAGTGTCGGTCCACACTATTGACACAACTGGGCCAAGAAAGTGGTCGTCGCTAAAAGGAGTCAATAATATTAATAAGTGAAGGATCGCGGAGCAACGGTGGATGCGGAAAGGGGTCTTATTAATGACAACTCAATTGCCTCGACTCGGACAGGATCGCGATCACCGCTGCTCGGAGGCCAAAAAACCTGTCCACAGTTTCTTGGTGGTGGATGCAGTGGGCGGATGCGGTCTGAAGGTGTGGCGGTTCGCGTTGGTGCGTAGTTTTTTTTCCGTCAGAACCAATTTCCAAAACCCCATGCTACGGTTTTCCAAGCGTTGGCCTGGGCACCATGATGGTGGCCGCGCACGACCGGAAAGACACACGCCCGATGAATGACCCGGAGACCGAGGCGGCTTATTGGCCGAACACAGCGGCCGGCACGCGGCACAAATACCGGTAAACGGTAAAGAAACGGTAAAGAAACGGTAAACTTTCTGATCCAAAACTGAAGTCCAATGTGGCCGGTCGCCTCAATTGGGGCGCAAACCAGTTTCTTGCCGGGGTAAGGTAAACTGGAGGCTGGCCAGCCATTCGCCGGGGATGAGCGAGTTCGATTCCCATGCCTTCGCAAGCGGCGCAGCAATGCACGTAGTCCATTATTATCCACGCCCTGGTGGTGGCTGGCCCTAAAACCAATGTTCGCCATGGGTGCGCCGGTGTTGTCCACCACTTGGCCGATCAAATGGGCGTTCACCGGCTCCCTTGACTTGGCCAGAGCGCTTCGTTACGGTCCCACCATGAATTGTTGGTCTGTTCGTCTGGCATTGCTCGTGATTTCCACGCTGGCCTTCCCATGTTTTTGTCCGGCCCCGCTCATTTACCGGGCGGGGGAAGGCTGGACCTACGAAGCGGTTGGCAGTGAGGGTAAATGGCAGCGGGCGCGCGCCAAGGATCAATTGGAAGTGGCCCAGCAGGCCTTTGGCAAAAAGGATTACAGTTTGGCCCTCAAAGCTGCGCGCGCCACGGTCAAAAAATGGCCGCTCTCCGATTACGCCCCGCAGGCCCAATACCTGGTGGGCCAGTGTTACGAGGCCAAGAAGCAGGATGAAAAAGCGTTTGCCGAATACCAAAAAGTCCTCGAGAAATATCCCAAGATTGAAAATTATCAGGAGATTATTAAGCGGCAGTATGAGATTACCAACCGTTATCTGGGCGGTCAATGGTTCAAGCTTTGGGGTTATATTCCATTCTTTCCGTCCATGGAAAAAACCACGGTCATGTACGAGAAACTGATCAAGAACGGCCCCTACAGTGAGGTCGCGGCCCAGGCACAAATGAATATTGGCACGGCCAGCGAGAAACGGTCGGACTTCCCGACCGCCGTGAAAGCTTATGAACGGGCGGCGGATCGTTACAATGACAAGCAGCAGGTTGCGGCTGACGCGACCTACAAGGCGGGCCTGGCCTACAATAAGCAGGCCAAGACGGCGGAATATGATCAAGGCATCGCCGGCAAGGCCATTGCGACCTTTACCGACTTCATCGCGCTCTATCCGCAGGATCCCCGGGTGCCGGCCGCGCAGAAGATTATTGACGGACTCAAACTCGAGCAGGCCCAGGGCAGTTTCAAGATCGCCCAGTATTACGAGAAGACCAAACGCTGGAAAGCAGCACAGGTTTATTACAATGAAGTGCTCGTCAAGGATCCGAATTCGCCTTTCGCCGCCGAAGCCAAGCTGCGCATTGATATTCTTAAGATCCGAACCTCCGCGCCCCCCCCCAAATAACATGCGCCTGTTCGCCTTTCTGCTAGGTGGCTTCCTCGCCTTGGGTTTGGCCGGTTGCGCCCGTTACCGGGTCGGCCCCACCAACGGGCTGACGGCGGGTGAGAAGTCGGTGCAGGTGAATTTTTTCCAAAACAAAACCCAGGAGCCTCGCCTCATCGAAGCCGTCAACTTGGCGCTGCGCAAGAACATTCAGAAAGACGGCACCTACCGGCTCAATACCCGGGACGAGAGCGACATTATTTTGAGTGGCGAAATCGTTCGCTTCGACCGTTCCCCGCTCAGCTTTCAAGCCGCCGACATCGTCACGGTGCGCGATTACACCTTGTCTTTGACCGCGAAAATAACCGCCCGGGAACGCCGCAGCGGCAAGGTGATTATGGAGCGGGAAATTTCCGGAAGAACCACCATCCGGGCGGGCACTGATTTGAGCAGTGCTGAGCGACAAGCCGTGCCACTGCTGGCGGATGACCTGGCGAAAAATGCCACCTCCGTGCTGGCCGATGGCACGTGGTAGTTTTTCGATCCTCGAATATTGTTGTTGAGGCCCGGCGACGATTCCCGTAGTAAACTTCCCCCATGAATCCACTTCTTCGGTGCTGGTCTATCCGCTTGTCCTTGTTCGCTGTGCTGCTCCCCCTCGCCGCCGCCACGAGCGACTGGCCGCAGTGGCACGGACCGAATCGCAATTGTCTTGCCCCCGCCGGCGCGCCAGTGCCGACGTCGCTGCCGAAGGAATTGAAGCCCCTGTGGAAAATCAACGTGGGCGGCGGCTTTGCGGCTCCCGTGGTCGCCGGCGGCAAGCTGGTTTATCTTGATGAAAACGGCTCCCAGGAGGTCGCCCATCTGCTGGATGCCGACACCGGCAAGGAAATCTGGCAGACCCCCTTCGCCGGACGCAGCGCCGATGAATGGGGTGCCGGGCCGCGCGCCACCCCGATCATGGATGGCGACCGGGTTTACGTGCAATCCACGAGCGGCGAATTTCGCTGCCTGAAACTGTCCGACGGCAAAGTGGTTTGGGGCGTCAGTTTTGAGAAGGATTTTGGGGTGAAATTTCTCGGCTACAAGGCCAATTCCGGCACCGCCACCCGCCGGGGCAATAATGGTTCGGGCGTCGTGGATGGCAACGCCGTGATCGTCCCGGTGGGCAGCACCGAAGGGGCGACGCTGGTGTGTTTCGACAAACTCACCGGCAAGCAGCTGTGGAAATCGGGCGATGACGAAACAGCATATTCCTCCCTCATGGTGGCCACACTTGGCGGTGTGAAACAGGTGGTCGCCTTCGCCGCGACGTCCCTGGTCGGTGTGGATCGGGCGACCGGCCAACCGCTCTGGCGCGTGCCCTTGAAATCCGGGGCGAATCGCCACGCCTGCACGCCCGTGATCGCGGGAGACACGATTACCGTCGCTTCGCAGTCCCTTGGCCTCGTTTGCATCCGCATCGGCAAGACTGGCGGCGGCCTCGAGGCCGTGCCGGCATGGACCAACAAGGATCTGAAAATCAACCTTGCCACCCCGGCGTTGGCCGGAAGTTCTTTTTATACCCAGGGTGCCAGCAAGGATTTTGTCTGCGTCGATGCCAAGACCGGGACAGTCAAATGGTCGCAACCCGGCTTTGGCAACGGCAAACGGGATTATGCTTCCACGATCGTGGTTGGCAAAAACCTGTTGGTGCTCACCGAAGACGGCCAACTGCTGCTGCTGGCTGCCAACGCCGAGAAATATACGGAGCTTGGCCGGCTTCAGGTTTGTGGTGGCACCTGGTGTTTTCCGGCCTACGCCAACGGCCACCTTTTTGTGCGCGACACCCGCGAGCTCTCGTGTGTGAGTCTGCTCCCACCCAAATTGCCGCCGGCCAACTAGGGTTCTTTCGCCGGGCAGGAGAAATCCAGGCTGCGGATGAGAGCTGCGCGTCAATACGCACCGGCTCAAACCGTCATGATTTCTTTTTCCTTGTGGGTCACATGGGCGTCGATCTTGGCACTGTATTGGTCCGTCAATTTCTGCACCTCTTTTTCCGCCGTCTCCACATCGTCCTCGGTAACGCCGCCGTTCTTGGCTTCCTTCTTGAGATGTTCCAGCGCATCCCGGCGGACGTGGCGAATGGCGACGCGACCGTCCTCGGCCATTTTTTTGATCAACTTCACAAATTCCAGACGGCGTTCCTGGCTCAAATCAGGGAGCACAATGCGGATGAACTTGCCTTGCACGGTCGGGTTCAAACCTAGATTGGCCTTCTGAATCGCCTTCTCGATCGGGTGCAGCGCGGCGGCGTCCCAAGGCTGGATCATCAACATGCGCGCTTCCGGCGTGGTGATGCCGGCCAGTTCGCGAATGCGCATTTGTGAGCCATACACCTCTGCCAGGATATTCTCCACCAGCGAGGGGGAGGCTTTGCCGGTGCGGACGCCGGCGAATTCCTTCTGCACGACCTCGTCGGTCTTGATCATCTTCTCTTCCGCTTCCAACAGAATGTCGTCGAGTGTCATAAATCGGTTTAAAGTTTAAGGTTTAAAGGTCAAAATTCAAAGTTACGCGCCACCGCAGTTTAACCCTGAACTTTGGACTTTGAACTGGGAACGGCTACCCTGTCACCAGCGTGCCCACTTTTTCGCCGAGCACCACGCGCTTGATGTTGTGGGGTTTGAACAAATCGAACACGATGATGGGCATCTTGTTATCCATGCACAACGAGAATGCGGTGGAATCCATCACCTTGAGTTGCTTCTTCAGCGCATCGAGGTACCGGATTTGCGAGAAGCGTTTGGCCTGCGGGTTTTTCTTCGGATCACTGTCGTAAATGCCATCCACCTTGGTGGCCTTGAGGATGACCTCCGCGCCAATTTCATTCGCGCGCAACGCCGCCGCCGTGTCCGTCGAAAAATAGGGATTGCCCGTGCCGCCGCCGAAAATCACCACCCGCCCCTTTTCCAGATGCCGCACGGCGCGCCGGCGGATGAAAGGCTCAGCCACCTGGGACATGGTAATGGCGCTCATCACCCGGGTGGCCACGCCGGCCTTCTCCAGCGCGTCCTGCAACGCGAGGGCGTTGATCACCGTGGCCAGCATCCCCATGTAATCCCCGGTTGCCCGCTCGATGCCGCGCTCGCTACCTTGCAGGCCGCGAAAAATATTCCCGCCGCCAACCACAATCACAATTTCCACCCCCAGCGCGCGCACCTCGCCAATTTGTCGCGCCATGCCATGAACCACTTCCGGGCAGATTCCCATGCCCGCCTCGCCACCGAGCGCTTCACCGCTGAGCTTCAACAACACGCGGCGGTATTTGGGTTTGGTGATTGGTTTCATGAATGGCAGGAAGGTTGTAACAATCACCAGCCCGGACGTCAAATCAAAGCCCTGAACCAAAAAAACGCGTCCGGTGAGTCAGGCCGCCAAGACGACGGTGCATGCACGCGACGGGATCCCGACCCTGGCTCCGCACCCCCATTCGCGCCCGCAGGCCTGGCTCTTAAACGGGAGGGGGACTCACGGTCGGCACCTGCTCGGCATCCCCATTCCTGGCCCCAAAAAAACCGAACCTCCCGAGGGAAGTCCGGTGGTGAAGATCGTGGAAAAATTAAACTGCAGCGGCGGATTCGCCGAGTTGGAACCGGACGAAACGGCGGATGACTACTTCATCACCCAGCTGTTTGGCCACGGAAGCCACGTGCTCCTTGACGGTGACCTCGGCGTTCCGTTTCACGAAACCCTGATCCATCAGGCAGCAGCCCTGATAAAATTTTTCCATTTTGCCATCCACGATCTTGGCGATGGCCTGGGGCGGCTTGTTCTTCACCTGCTCGGCGGCGATCTCCTGTTCCTTTGCGATCACGGCGGGATCAATCTGCTCCCGGGAAACAGCGTGGGGGTTGCCCGCCGCAATCTGCAGGGTGATGTCGCGCGCGAGTTGCTTGAAGTCTTCGCTGGCTACGGTGGCTTCCTGGCCGGCGCCCAGTTCGAGCAGCACGCCGACTTTCGCCCCAATGTGGATGTAGGCTGCGACCAGACCGTTGCCGGCAACCTCGATTCGGTGATGCCGGGAAATCTTGATGTTCTCACCGACTTTGGCCACCACCGCCACGCGATCCACCTCGAGGTCGGCCGCGGGGTTGGCCGCGAGTTTCCTGGCGAGGTCATCGCAGAACGCCTTGAAAGAATCGTTCTTGGCCACGAAATCGGTTTCACAATTCACCTCCACCAAGATGCCGACGCGTGAGCCGGGGACAATATGTTGGACGATCACCCCTTCGTTGGCATCGCGCGAGGCCTTCTTGGCGGCGGTAGCGACCCCGCGCTTCCGCAGAATATCGCTGGCGGCATTTAAATCGCCAATGGCTTCGACGAGTGCCTTCTTGCAATCCATCAGACCAGCACCGGTCATTTCCCGGAGTTTGCCTACGGAGGCAGCAGTAATTTCAGCCATATATAAAATATTTCAAAGTTGCGTGTTTCCAGTTCGGGTCGGGGACCAAAGCAAAGCGCGGTGAACCAATGGGCTCACCGCGCTTCCTAAATCTAGCCTTGGGCGGGGGCGGGGGCGGCTTCCACCACGGCGGCGGCGGGTGCTTCGGCGGCAGGGGCGGCGGGGGGTTCCTCGGCGATTTTGCGGCGGGCGTATTTCGCCTCGTACTCAGCGCGCGCCTGGATGATCGTCTGGGTGACCGTCGTGAGCAGCATGCGCACAGAACGAATCGCATCGTCGTTGCCGGCGATCGGATAGTCGACCAGATTGGGATCACAATTTGTGTCCACAATGGCGACGATCGGGATTTTCAGCCGCCGGGCTTCCGCCACGGCGTTATGTTCGCGCTTGACGTCCACGATAAACAGCGCACTGGGAAATTTTTCCATGGTGCGGACGCCGTCGAGGTTCTTAACCAGGCGGGCCGCCTCGCGGCGGATGGCGGATTGTTCCTGTTTGACGTAGTCATTAATGCTGCCATCGGCCTCCATTTTTTCGATTTGCTTGAGGCGGTTGAGCGAGCGCTTGAGGGTCTTCAAATTGGTCAGGGTACCGCCGAGCCAGCGTTCGGTTACGAAGAGCTGACCGCAGGCCTTGGCCGATTCCTTTACGGCTTCCTGGGCTTGCTTTTTGGTGCCAACGAAGAGGACTTGACCACCCTTGCCGACGACGCCGGCGAGGTAATCGCAAGCCGTCTCGAGTTGGCTGAGGCTCTTGCTGAGGTCGATGATGTGGATGCCATTGCGCGCGTCGAAGATGAACGGCTTCATCTTGGGATTCCAGCGCTTGGTTTGGTGCCCGAAATGTACACCCGCCTCCAACAGTTCTTTAATGCCAATACTGATCATAGTTTTCCATGGTTGTCAGCCCGCCACTCAGGGCGAACCATCCCGCGGAAATCGGGATTTAATTTAATGTTGTTATGGCCGCCCGCGCTCACACGAACATAGGCAAATTTAAGGCCGTAATCCCGTTCTCGGAGGAGCCAATCTATTGGCCCGCCCACGAAAAGGAGGGGCACCATAACAAAGTCCAACCCCGTAGCAACCCCTAATTTTTACAGCCCCTGTAATGCTCGGTGGAATGGACGCCCGGTCGCGTGGCTTGGGCCACTACGCCGCCGCCGGTCGGCGCTGCCGCCCGGTTGGTTCATTTGCAATTGGCGTTACTTGCCCTGCCGCACTTCTTCCTTCCTCTCCTCGAGCTCGGCTTGAATTGATTTGCGGTCGCTCTGGAGTTGTTTTTCCAATTGGGCCACCGCTTCGGCATTGCCCTTCTCCCGCTCCTTCGCAATCTGGCCATGCAGGAAGATTTCGCGATCAGCGAACTTGGCCTTGTATTCGCCCTCGAGTTCGGCGAGATGCCGCTTCTGTTCTGCGGTGAGCTTGATGGGTGGCGCGGACTTGGCCAGCCGTTCCATCGCGAGTTCGTAAGCGGATTTCATGTGGGGAGAATACCGGAGGCAGAATCCAGAAGCCAGAAATCAGAATGATCAATTCACAGACGCAGTTCCGAACTCCGAAGTGTGGGAGGACGTGGCTCCACCCGCGCCCCGGCTTTCCGAAGGAAATGGGCCCGTCCGCCGGGGCAAGACTGCGGAGGGTGGACTGGGGTGCCGGCCCTCCCAGATTGAGGCATGGGAAAAGCGACCGCCGCAATGTTGAGGTGGTGGGCGACCGGATTTGCGGCGCGCAAGCGTGCCCCGTGGCGACGAGTCGGCTGCCGAAAGCAGCGAGAGATCGCCGCACTCCACGCGGTTTCCAGGTGGTTCAGCGTTGAATAAAGCCGGTTCCCCAGTATTAAAAAGGAGGTCCCGAATGAATAGCGTCGAACCGGGGCATGTCCGACTAAGACACCAGTAAATGAGTGACGCGCGACCCAAAATGATCCTGGCGCAGATGCTGCCGGCGCAAAGCACAGCGTGGCCTTCATGCCGCGGCAGAGGGCCATTTACACTTTTGGAAGGAGGCAGCCGACGTGAGCAGACTCCAAAATCAAACTTTCAACAGTCAATATTCAACTTTCAACCCGGAGCGCATAGCCTCTTGATCTCGGCGACCACGAGGAAGGAAACCGTTTTCCGACCGGCGCTCAAGACGGTCCTGCTGGCAATCACTTTAATCGTCGCTGGGACGGTGGACGCTCAACCCCGGGATAAAACCACTGACCGGGACCGCCTGTGGTGGGCTTTCCAACCAGTGCGCGCGCCGAGAATTCCCGCAACGAGCGATGGAGGTTGGGCGCGCAATCCGATTGACCGGTTCATTTTTTCCCGACTCAAGCAGGAGGAGTTCAGACCCGCGCCGGAAGCGGACCGCGAAGTGTTGATCCGGCGTCTTTACCTTGACCTCGTCGGGCTGCCACCCTCACCCGAGGAATCGGCGGCATTTGCCCGGGATCAACGACCGGTGGCGTACGAGGAGCGGGTGGATCAACTGCTCGCGTCACCCCATTTTGGGGAGCGCTGGGGGCGGCACTGGCTGGATCTGGCGCGGTATGCGGACAGCGACGGCTACCAACTCGATTACGTTCGTCCGTGGGCTTACGTCTACCGCGACTGGGTCATCGCGGCGTATAATCGTGATTTGCCGTATGATCAGTTCACCCGTGAACAACTGGCGGGAGACTTGCTGCCCAAGGCGACCGTCACGCAACGCATTGCCACCGGATTTCATCGGCAAACCCTGGTGAACAATGAGGACGGGGTGGATAAGGCCGAGGATCGTAACAAGGCGAAAGTGGACCGGGTCGCCACGACGGGCACCGTCTGGCTGGGTCTGACCGTGGGTTGTGCGGAATGTCATTCGCACAAGTACGATCCGATCAGCCAGCGGGAGTTCTACCAGCTCTACGCGTTCTTCAATCAGGCGGAGGACGAAAATTTCAGCGTGACGCCGGGCCTGCAAGCGAATGGCTTCCGGGCGGCCGCCACCCCGGCCAAAACATTTCTGCATGTACGGGGCGATTTTCTGCGGCCCGGTGACGAGGTGCAGTCCGGCTTGCTGGCGGTGTTGAATTCCGCCCCCGGGCGAGCTGAAACAAAGCGGGCGGCCCGTCGGGGTGAAGTCAGGCAAACCGTTCCGTCCCCGGGTTCAACGAACGGCCTCACGCGGCTTGATCTCGCGAACTGGCTAGTAAACCCGGCGAATCCGCTCACCGCCCGCGTTGAGGTGAACCGCCTCTGGCAACACCTGCTCGGGCGCGGGCTGGTGGCGACCCCTAACGATTTTGGCACGCGCGGACAGTTGCCCTCGCATCCGGCCTTGTTGGATTGGCTGGCCATGGAGTTTCAAAAACGGAGTTGGAGCCGCAAAGAGATGATCCGGCTGATCGTGACTTCGGCAACGTACCGCCAATCCTCGCACCTCCGTCCGGAGTTGGCAGAGCGCGATCCGCAAAATAATCTGGTGGCCCGACAGAATCGATTCCGGGTCGAAGCCGAGGTGGTGCGCGATCTGCACCTGGCTGCCAGTGGTTTGCTGAATCCCGCCGTGGGCGGGCCGAGCATCTACCCGCCGATGCCGGCTGATCTTTACCAGATCGGCTATGTGGATCGCAATGTCCCGTGGGTCGAATCCACCGGTGCGGCACGTTACCGGCGGGGCATCTACGTGCAGACCCAGCGAACCGTGCAACATCCGGTGTCCACGACGCTGGACGCCGCCAATCCCAGCGAAACGGTTCCCTTGCGGGAGCGATCGAACACCCCGCTGCAGGCGCTCATGCTGCTGAACAATACGATTTTCTTTGAGTGTGCGCAGGCGCTGGCCCGGCGGATGAATGGCGCGGGTGACGAGGCGCCGCACGGGATGCTCCGGCACGGCTTTGAACGGTGTCTTGCGCGCGCGCCCGCACCGGCGGAGCTGGCTCGTCTGGAGACGCTGTTTGGGCAGGAACAGCAATTCGCGGCGGCGCATCCGGCGGCGGCGGCGAAGCTCGCCTGGCAACCCGCGGCCTCGCCGGAGTCCGTGGCGAGGCAGGCCGCGCTCGTGCTGGTGGCGCAGACGCTGATGAATCTGGATGAATTTGTAACGCGGGAATAAGCTCCAATCAACGTGCAACCCAGCGACGCCATAAATCATACCCGCCGCGATTTTCTGCTCGGCGGCGCGCGCGGCTGCGGGGCCCTGGCCCTGGCCACGCTGCTCGGCCAGGAGGGTTTGTGCGCCGCTGGATCGAAGCCCGGCGTGCCGCCGGTCGGGACGCCGTCAGCGCGGTTCCCGCACTTCGCACCGAAAGCGAAGCGTTGCATTTTCATCTTCATGGAGGGCGGCGTGAGCCAGGTTGATTTGTTCGATCCCAAGCCCCGGCTCACGCAGTTGAACGGACAGAAGCTGCCGGAATCCCTCACCAAAGGGGTGCGGTTTGCCTTTCTGCAAAAGGAAACGGCCACCTTGCTGGGCAGCCCCTACCAGTTTTGCCGCGCCGGAAAAAGCGGAATGGAATTTTCCCGGCTGCTGCCGCACCTGAGTGAATGTGTCGACGACCTCGCTCTCATCCGCTCGATGCACACGGAGGCCTTTAATCATCATCCAGGCGAGTTGTTGATGTACTCCGGTTCGCAAGGGCCGGGGCGGCCGAGCGTCGGGGCGTGGGTGAATTATGCGCTCGGAAGTGCGACGCAGAATCTGCCCGGCTACGCGGTGCTCACCTCCGGCCGGGCTCCCAGCGGCGGCACGTCGATGTTCACGAGCGGTTTTCTGCCCACCAATTTTCAGGGTGTCGTGTTCCGCAATCAAGGTGAGCCGGTGCAGGATCTGGCTAACCCGCCCGGGTTGACCGCCGAGATGCGCCACTACAGCCTGGGCGCGTTGCGGGATTTAAATCAACTGCGGCAGAAAACCGTGGGCGACCCGGAGATCGCCGCGCGCATCGCATCCTATGAACTGGCCGCCCGGATGCAACTCGCCGTGCCGGAGTTGACGGAGCTCAGCGGTGAATCACCGGCCACCCTCGCGGCGTATGGGCTAAACCGCGACGCCGGCGGAATGAACACTCAACGGGGAGGCGGTCCGGAAAGTTTCAAAACCTTCGCCCGAAATTGCCTGCTGGCCCGGCGCATGGTGGAACAAGGCGTCCCCTTCATCAATTTGCACCACGCCTCCTGGGATCATCACAATGACCTCGACAATGATCTCACTTTCAACTGCCGCGTCTGTGATCAACCCATTGCGGCGCTGCTGAAGGATTTGAAGCAACGTGGGTTGTTGGACAGCACGCTGGTGGTCTGGGCGTCGGAGTTTGGCCGCACCCCCCTCGGCCAGAACGGCGCGACGGGCCGCGATCATCATCCGTTGGCGTTCTCGGTGTGGCTGGCTGGCGGCGGCGTGAAGGGCGGGACGGTTTATGGTGAAAGCGACGAATTCGGCTGGGGCGTCGCGCGCGACGGAGTTCACGTGAATGATTTTCACGCCACGCTGCTGCATCTCTTTGGCCTGGACCATGAGCGGCTTACTTACCGGTATCAAGGCCGTGACTTCCGCCTGACGGATGTGGCGGGCAAAGTGGTGTCGGGAATTCTGGCGTGACACTTCGGCGGGATCGGAAAAACCGGTCCTTGAACAATCCACCGGCGCCGCCTAAAACCAGACCTCATGAATACCCACGAACTCCCCCCACCGCCCCCAGGCTGCGCTCGCACCCGGCGGGCTTCGACCATTCTGTCCGTGCGGTTGGCAATTGCCGCAATGCTTGCGGTTGTCACCGTCGATGCGGCGCAGCTCAAGGCCGGGGTCGCGAAGGTGGTGATCACCGATGCCGCCGCACCGTCCAATGATCCCCTCTACGTCAAAGCGCTGGTCCTGGATGATGGCACCACGAGGGCGGTGATCATCACGGTGGATGCCGTCGCCATCGCGGAGATCGGCACTATCAAGAATGATTATCTGGCCAAGGTGCGTGCCCAGCTGCAGCAGGAATTAAATATCAAGCCGGCGAACGTCCTGGTGAATGCCAGCCATTGCCACGGTCGGGTGTGTGCCGATGTCGGGGAACGCACGGTGCAGGCGGTGCGGGAAGCGGCGAAAAATCTGGTGCCGGTTCGGGCCGGAGCCGGCACCGGGCATGAGGATCGGATCATGGAGAATCGTCGGCTCAAACTAAAGAGCGGCAAGGAGGCGGATGTGCGGCACGCCTATTCGCTGCCCCCCGATGAAGAAGTGGCCGGGGTGGGCCCGGTCGATCCGCAAATCGGCATCCTGCGACTGGACAAAGAGGACGGCAAGACTCTGGCCGTCGTCTATAATTTCGCTTGTCATCCCATCCAAGGCGTTCCGCACGGCGGCAACCAAGTGACCGCAGATCTGGTCGGTTTTGCGTCGAAAGTCATTGAGGACAATCTGAGCGAAGGCACTCTGGCCCTGTTTCTGCAGGGCTGCGCCGGGGACATCAATCCGGTGTTGTACAAGGATGTCGCCCATCCCCGCGATGCTGAGCCGCTGGGAAATCTGCTGGGATTGAGCACGCTACAGGCCTTGAAGAAGATTCCCAGCCGGGGCAATGTCGAACTCAAGGTCATCCATGAGACCCTGGAGTTGCCGCGCGCCCGGCTCACGGAGCGGATCGAATCGCTGCAGGCCGAGCAGCTCACGCTGGTGCAGTCTCTGCGCGGCACGAGCCTCAATTTGAAGACGTTCATTCCGCTGGTGGTGAAATACAATCTCTCCCCCGAGTTTCCCTCCTATTATTCCCACCGGTATATGCACGAGAAAGTGCTGGGACGAAGCGATCTTAAACTGCTGGATGCCGAAAACCGGAGCAACATGGAGGCGTACGTGAAGAACATCCACACGATGGAGCAGTTGACGCGGCTCCAGACGAACCTGGCTTTGCTGAAAATGCATCAAGCACAAATCCAAGCGGCCGGAAGCAAGCCATTGCACGTGGAAGTGCTGGGTCTTCGCATCGGCGACTTCGTGCTGGCCACGTTTCCCGGTGAATTGACGGTGCAGATCGGGCTCAACATCAAGAAAGCGTCCCCGCACAAGTTGACCTTCGTGGCGGGCTATTCCAACGGCTACATCTACTATGCGCCCACCGCGGACCAGCTTCGGAACCGGGGCGGGGCGCAGGAGGACAGCGATTGCCTTCTGGCGCCGGAATGGCAGGCATTGTTTGAAACCAGAATCCTGGAGATTTTGAAGAAGCTGTAAGCCGGACCACAGCGGTTGAACCACGAATGGACACGAATCTACGGGTATGGACCCGACACGGATTCCACTGATGATCACGGAAGGAATCTGTGGCCATCCG
>JAYTXL010000405.1:0-6868 GCA_043742955.1 Verrucomicrobiota bacterium
GTTCCCCAGATTCCGATACAACACGCTCGACCCATCCGTCCGACAGAAAAATATGTCCGGCAATCCATCCCCATCCACGTCCCCCACCGCCAGCCCGGCGTTCATCACCAATTGATGGTCTGCCAACGTCTCTTGACTGAGAATATTGGTGAAATCCAAGCCCGTCTGTGCGGGCAACAGTTGAGTGAAACCCACCTTGCCGATCGTGGGCACCTTCAGCGGCACCGCCTTGAATCGCACCGGGGCCGAAGTCGACTGACTGAATCCTTCCCGCCCGCCGACCAACCAGATGCCCACTGAAGCCATGCACAACCACCGGCCGAAGGCCTCAACCGGATCCCACCAGGGCTTGCTTGACTTCATATCTGTTGCTGAACATCCGCCTGCGCCGCCCCGTTTGGTGTGCCACGGCCAGGGGCATCACGCCTGTTGGCAGGCCATTTTCCGCTTAAATTCCCACACTTTCCGCCGCCCCGCGAGTACAAATAAAAACTGCGAAGCGCGATATCAGCGCACCTCGCAGTTTGAAAACACGTTGCTAACTCAGTCGTTGGGCCGGATCGACCACATCCCCATGGTCTGAGCGGAGTTGCCTTTTCCCAGGGTCTTGAAGCGCTCCAGGAATTCCACGTGCCCGTCCACAAAGAGGTAGTTAAACTGATCTTTGCCATGAAACTGCGGTGAGGTCTCCAAGCCATACCACGAGCCAGCATAACCGTAAGCAATGTGGTTGTCCGAATTCGGAAGGTCCGCCCCGGAATTGCTCAAGCCCAGATTCCAAGGGTGAATCCGCTCACTCAGCAGCATCGTCCCAATCGCATCCAATACCATACTCTCGCGGATCGCCGGCATGTGACTCGGGAACACATGATCCCCCGGTGTGCCGGCGGGCTGAATGTTAAGACCCCAGCCTGGGTTACTCGACCATTCCACGGCGGGATATAGGCCATCCGCAGAATCCTGAGTCGGATTTAAGCCGAGGGTAGTGGTCCCGCCTAAGTTCCAGTATAAACCAACCGGCGTCTGGCTGTTTGAGGTCAAGGGCAGAAGTCCTGGATTGCCAGCTTCCATATAGGTCGCGGGCATGGCATAGGTGCGCCGTTGGTAATAGGCCCGCCAACCCGCATCCGTCGGGGCTCCATCGGCACCACTCGGCGTGTTCTGCTTGTCCGACGGACACTTCGTTACCTTGATTTTGTGCGTGGCGTTATTCCCATCCCAATTCATGTCTCCCGTGTCCAAGGCCCCGCCGATGTTCCCGTTCAGTAATTTGTCCCACGAAAGGCTGCTGCGCGTGGTGTAGAGCTGGGAATATGTGATCTTTTCATTGTTGTCGCCCTGATACATTCGCATCCCGGTGCCGATCTGCTTGAGGTTGCTCATGCACGCCGCCGCCTGCGATTTCATTCGCGCCTTGGCCAAGGCCGGCAACAACATCGCTGCCAGAATTGCAATGATGGCAATCACCACCAGCAATTCGATTAATGTGAAGGCGAGCACCCTTAAATTCAGCCTGTTCCATTGCCGCTCAAATTTGTTGGTTTTCATAGATTGTTGGAACTTTTTTATCAGTTAATTGCACAAAAAGTATCACTCATCGCTCAACCCCACCATAGCCCTTTTGGGTGATGCGAAGAGGCGAGCTCACTATCTTCCGCACTTGGGGTAACTTCGGGGATCTCCGAACTCAATACCCCCAATTCCGGCGGCCTTATGCGTACAAAAAAAAACTGCGAGGCGCGACTTCAACGCACCTCGCAGTTTGAAAACGCGGTAGCTAACTTAGTCGTTGGGCCGCATGGACCACATCCCCATGGTCTGAGCTGAATTACCTTTTCCCAGGGTCTTGAAGCGCTCCAGGAATTCCACGTGCCCGTCCACAAAGAGGTAGTTGAACTGATCTTTGCCATGAAACTGCGGTGAGGTCTCCAAACCATACCACGTACCAGCGAATCCGTAGGCAATGTGGTTGTCCGAATTATCAATCTCCGCACCGGAATTGCTCAAGCCCAAATTCCACGGGTGAATCCGCTCGGTGACCAGAATTGTCCCGACCGCATCCAAGACCATGCTTTCCCGTACTGCCGGCAGGTGACTCGGAAACACGTGATCCCCAGCCGTGCCGACGGGTTGAATATTCAAACCCCACCCGGGATTACTGGACCATTCCACAGCGGGATATAAACCATCCGTCGCATCAAGCGTCGTATCCCAACCCGCCAACCAAGGTCCAATTCCCGGATGACCACTGAACGCCAGTCCCACCGGAGACTGCAGGTTCGAGGTCAGCGGAATCTGAACCGCAGGATTATTCATGGTGGTCGTGGGCATAGAATAGGTGCGCCGTTGATAATAAGCTCTCCAACCTGCATCGGTTGGGGCGCCGTCCGCCGCACCCGGCGTACCTTGCTTGTCGGAGGGACACTTCGTTACCTTGATCTTGTGCGTCCCGTTATTTCCATCCCAATTCATGTCCCCGGTGTCCAGGGCCCCGCCGATGTTCCCGTTCAGTAACTTGTCCCACGAAAGGCTGCTCCGTGAGGTGTAAACCCTGGTGTACGTGATTTTCTCATTGTTATCGCCTTGATACATGCGCATCCCGGTGCCGATCTGTTTAAGGTTGCTCATGCACGCCGCCGCCTGCGCTTTCATCCGCGCCTTGGCCAAGGCTGGCAACAACATCGCCGCCAGAATCGCGATGATGGCGATCACCACCAGCAGTTCGATCAAGGTGAAAGCAAGCACCCGCCACTGCCGCTCAAATTTATTGGTTTTCATAGTTTATTTTGAATCTCTTAATTTATTGCTTCAAGAACTTATCACTCAGCGTTCGACTCCACCATAGCCCATTTGGGTGAGGCGGAAGAACCCCAACTATTTGTTCTCCAACCGCACTTCCTGTGTCTTTGGATCCAACACAAATTTTTTCCCCGCCGGCGCTTCCGGGATGCTCTTCAAAAACCCCGCCGTGACCAATTGATCCAAACTGGTCAATCCCTTGTTGCCAGCACCCGCTGGGGTTTTCTTGGCGTTCGCCAGATATTTCGCCTTGGCCGAATTCGCGTCCCCCCCTCCGGCCCCCGGCCCCATTTTGATCATCATGTCGGCTGCCGCTTTTTGGGTATACATTTTTATGGCCCCGTTGATGCGCTCTATCGCCGACAGGGCGTCGGTAGCATTGGCCGTCGGCGCTGCACCGGGTTCGCCGGGCGCGCTGGGCGCATTCATGGCTTTGGGCGCCTCATTGGATTCGGGCGGTTGGGGATTGGCCGCCGTGCCAGAATCCTCGGTCTTCGGTGGTTTCGGAGTCTTCGCCGTCGGCGGCATTGGCGTGGCCGCGCCAGAATCTTTATCTTTTTTATCCCCGTTATCGCAAGCGCACAGAGCGAGAGAGAGCGTGACGGCGGCGAGCAGGGAAGCGTGAGGAATCTTCATAGGCGTATTGGTTGGGCTTGAATCATTGAATGGACTTGGGGGCGAATCTAAGCACTCCAGCGAATTTGTCAAAAAGTTAATTTCCAATGCGACCGCCGCGGGGGTGCCGGAAGACTAGTTGCTCTAAACTGGGTGAACCATTAAAGGTGGCGGATGCAATCGCATTCGCCACCCGAAAGCCCCCCCTTGCCGGCCGCCGGCCGGGCACGTGGAGACCGCTTCTGGCGGGTACGGCTCGCGCTCCTGATTTTGGTGGCTGGGTTCAGCTTGGTGTTCCTGCAAAGGCCCAGACCGGTCTCCCCCGGAACCCCGGATCCGGCGGCGGGCACCCGGACCGCAACGGAACTGCGGGATGCCACAAATGAATACGCGCGCGGCCAAAAACTGGCGCACACGATTTGCGCCAGTTGCCATCTTTTTCCGGAGCCAGCCCTGCTGGACCGTGTTACGTGGGGCTTGATCATCCTGCCCCGGATGTCGCCTTATCTCGGTTTGTCGAAAATTGATTTCGACCAGCAGCCCGGCGGGGAGCGGGTGAAAGCCGCCCGGATATTTGCTGAATCACCGGTCATCAGCCCGGAGGAATGGCGGGCGATCTGCACCTACTATCTCGAAGCCGCCCCCATGGTTTTCCTGCCGCCCACCGACCGTCCCCCGCCGGCGGGATTGAAATTGTTCGAGGTGGTGACCGCAGACTATCATCAGGCAACGCCCACCACCACCCTGGTTCACATCGACCCCGCCGCGCATAAACTTTACGTGGGCGATGCGAATTCAAAGTCCCTCAACATCCTGAATGCGCAGGGAGACCTCGAGTCCACCTTTTCGGTGGACAGCGGACCCGTCGGGTTGCTGATCCGGCCGGAAGGCCTTTACGTCACGGCGATCGGCGACGTTCACCCCTCCGACTTGACCCAGGGAAAACTCCTTTTGATTCCGCCGGCGCAGTCCGGGGTGAAGCGCTCAACCGAGTTGCTCACCCAACTCCATCGGCCAACGGATCTGGTGGCCGTCGATTTGAACGGGGACGGACGGGAAGATTTTTTGATCACCCAGTTTGGCAACACGCTGGGCCATTTCAGCTGGTTTGAAAACCGGGGCAGCGGAAAATACGAGGAACACATTTTGATCGACCGGCCGGGTGCCATCAAGGCTTACGTTCGTGATTTCAACCACGATGGCCGACCCGATATCATCGTCCAAATGGCCCAGGCGCGCGAGGGAATCTATATTCTATACAATCAAGGCGGCGGCGTTTTCCGGGAAACCACCGTCCTGGAGTTCCCCCCCTCCTGGGGTTCCTCCTATTTTGAAATGGCGGATTTTAATGGCGACGGATTCCCTGACCTGCTGGTCACCAACGGCGATAACGGCGATCTGCCCACCTTGCCCGCTCCCCAAAAGCCCTATCACGGAGTGCGCATATATTTGAATGACGGAAAAAACCAATTCAAGGAGGCCTGGTTCCAGGGCATGCCCGGGGCCTACAAAGCGATGGCCCGGGATTTTGACAACGATGGCGACTTGGATATCGCCGCAATTTCCTTCTTCCCGGATTATCAACACGCGCCCCGGGAAAGTTTCATCTACTTTGAAAACCAAGGAGGCCAAGGCCGGTTTCAATTCAAGCCCTACTCTTTTCCCATGAGTTTTTCGGGTCGCTGGCTCACCATGGATGTGGGTGATTTGGACGGCGACGGCCGGCTGGATATCGTGCTGGGTGCCTTCAACCTGTCGTTGGGAAGCGTGCCGGCGCAACTCCTGGCAGCGTGGGAAAGAGATGGCCCCTCTGTGCTGATCCTGAAGAACGTCGGCACCCGATAAGCGGGCGCGGTTGGAGCAAACTTACGTGGACTGGCTTGGCGTCACCGAAAAGAAGCTCGTCCAATCCTGCGCCGCGTGAAGAACCCGCACTACCATGACCGTTTGGCGGTCATTCGCGCCGACGACGTTCAAAAAATGGCCCGGTGGAAAAAATTGTTTGTGCTTTCGGTTTGGCTTGGAAATTCGTAGAAGTCAGCCATGCCGTTTCCGTGGAATAAAAGCTGCCGCACTCAAATCAAATGACTGCCGCCGAATTCAAAAGGAAATGGTCGCGCTTTCAAGGCAAGGAGACTTCCGCCTACCAAAGCCATTTTGACGACCTGTGCCGGTTGCTGGGCCAGCCGACGCCCAATGAAGCCGACCCCAGCGGCTCAGATTTCTTCTGTTACCAAAAGCGCGTTGTCAAGGACGCGGAACTTTTCGCCTTGCAAGCAACGCCGGACGCCAGCGAGCCGACGGAACGCGGTTTTGCCGACGTTTGGAAAAAGGGCTGCTTTGCCTGGGAATACAAAGGCAAAAAGAAAAACCTGGAAGAAGCCTACAAGCAGTTGCTCCGCTATCGCGAATCATTGGAAAACCCGCCGCTCCTGGTCGTTTGTGATTTTGACCGCTACATCGTCAAAACGAACTTCACCGGCACCGTTCAAGAGACGTACGAATTTACCAACGATCAAATTGACCGCCCCGAGAATTTGCGAATTCTCCGCGCCCTTTTCAGCGAGCCAGAATTTCTCAAGCCGCAGCGCACCACGGCGGAAGTCACCGAAACATTAGCCGAGACGATCGGCGAAGTTGCCCAATCGCTGCAGAAGCGCGAGAGCCGCGAGTTAGCGGACGCCAAGACGCGCGCCGAAATGAATTTTGCGCAGAAAAAGAATCTCCGCATTGCCCGCTTTCTCAATCGCATCATTTTTTGTTTCTTCGCCGAAGACACCGGGCTTTTGCCGAAACATCTCTTTTCCGAAATCGCCAAGACGGGCATTGACGACCCGAAACGGTTTGCCGAGACGTTGGAAACACTTTTTGCGGTCATGGCCAAAGGCGGGAATTTCGGAAGAGACAAGATCCGCCATTTCAACGGCCATTTGTTTGAAGAATCCACCGTCTTTGAACTCACCGAGGACGAATTGCGCGCCCTCGCCACGGCGGGCGAAGCAGACTGGCAATTCATTCAGCCGAGCATCATGGGAACGCTTTTTCAGCGCGCGCTGGATGAAAGCCAGCGCGCCGCTTTGGGCGCGCAATACACCGGCGAGACGGACATCCGCACTCTGGTTGAACCCGTGCTCATGTCACCCTTGCGCCGCGAATGGTCGGCGCTCCGGGCCAGCTTGCTAGCGTCGCTCAAGCGCGGCCAAGGCACGCCCGCCGACCGCGACCGGCTAGCCGACTTCCTCAAGAAGTTGCGCAAGCTCCTCATCCTCGACCCCGCGTGCGGGAGCGGAAACTTCCTTTACGTCTCGCTCCAGATGCTTCTGGGCTTGGAAAAGGAAGTCATCAATTTCGCCATGCAACTCGGTTTCCGTTTCGAGTTGGAAGTCAGCGTCCAACAACTCCGCGCCATTGAAATCAATCCCTACGCTTTCGAGCTGGCGCAAGTCTCCGTGCA
>JAYTXL010000406.1:0-7597 GCA_043742955.1 Verrucomicrobiota bacterium
CGATCTGCACGGCATGAAAATCTCCTATTTACCCTATAAACAGGGGCTCAAATGCGACTTTTCCCCCTGAATTCACCCACACGACACCGAGAAGACCCATTTGTTTTTCCTGCGCTATCTGCCCGCAGGCTGGACGCTCGAGCAGCGCCGTGACTATTTTGCGGCACTGACGCGGGCCGGGACCAAGCAGGGTGCGCGCGATTACGTCCGGTCGCTGCAAACCATCCGCACTGAAGTCGTCGCCGCGCTGTCCCCGGCGGAACGGGTCGCGCTGGCGCCGGTGTTGGAAGAAAAGTCAAAGACCGCGCCGGCCGCGCCCACGCTCGCGTTCGTGAAGGATTGGCAGCTCGAAGATTTGCTCCCCAGTCTTGAAAAGACGACGCGCGGCCGCTCGTTCGCCAGCGGCAAAGCGGCGTTCATTTCCGCCCAGTGCGTGGCCTGCCATCGCTTCGGCAATGATGCCGACACTGCCGGTGGCGTGCTCGGCCCCGACCTCACCGGCGTCGGCGGCCGTTTCAATCGCCGCGACCTGCTCGACTCCATCATCAACCCGTCCAAGGTCGTCGACGAAAAATTTCGCAACACCACCTTCACCTTGAAAAACGGCGAATCCATCACCGGCAGCGTGGAGCAGGAAGATGCGAAACAGGTGCTCGTCCGGGCGAATCCGTTTTCCACGTCGGCGACGACGGTATCGAAGAGCGACTTGGTCAGGCGCGACATTTCCCTGATTTCGCCCATGCCCACCGGTTTGTTGGACGTGCTCAAG
Organism: Verrucomicrobiota bacterium; assembly: GCA_043742955.1. Lineage (GTDB taxonomy): Bacteria > Verrucomicrobiota > Verrucomicrobiia > Limisphaerales > JAYTXL01 > JAYTXL01. The sequence continues at coordinate 770 of JAYTXL010000406.1, forward strand.
CTCGATCAAATCCTCGACCTGATCGCCTTCCTGGAATCCGGCGGCAACCCCAACCACGCTGCGTTCAAGCCGTGACAGGCTTGAGTGCCGGTTGACTCGCGGTAAGATGTTACCGAAGGCTGAACCGTCAGGGCTTGGTTGACCGATCCAGCTTCAACAGGTCCACAGTGCGAGGTTTCCATCCCGGCGAACTTGGTGCTAGCATCAGGCCTTGACTCATCGCCGCTATTTACTCGTTGCTTTGGGATGCCTGGCCGTTGCCATCGCACTGTTGGGGAAGCGCCGGTATGAGCCGCCTCGCTTATCCGCCGAGCCTTTTGTAGTTTGGGCGAATCGACACGCCATCCCCATCAAGACTGCCGAGCCGGGCAGCGGGTTCGACGACTTGCAGCCACTGAAGCGGGTGATCGGCAATGCGCAGGTGGTTGGGATGGGGGAAGCAACGCATGGCACTCGCGAGTTCTTCCAATTCAAGCACCGCGTGTTCGAGTTTTTCGTCGAGGAACTGGGGTTCACGGCGATCGCCATCGAAGCCAGCTTCCCGGACGCGGCGGACGTCAATGCCTACGTGCTGGGCGGCGATGGCGACGCGGCGAAACTGGTGCATGGGATGAGATTTTGGACGTGGGACACGGAGGAAGTGCTCGCACTGGTGGAGTGGATGCGGCAACACAACCTGAAGCCAACAACCCCGCGCAAAATCAAGTTCTATGGCTTTGACATGCAATATCCGGAACCGGCGTTGGCAAAGGCGCTCGATTATCTGCGGGTACGTGACGCCTCTCTGTCGCAAGAGCATGGCGCAGCTCGGACGCTTGTGCGCGAGGTCTACAAGTGCGCTGAGACACTCACGAACATCGCAACATTCAAGCGCGTGTTTGACCGGCAGACATTGGAAGGAGCCGAAATCGCTTTGCAGAACCTGATTCGCTGTCTGGAATCGAACCGTTCTCGCTTTGCTCAAAGCAGTGGTGATGAGGCGTGGCGCTATGCGCGTCAAAATGCCCAAGTCGCGCTTCAATGGGTCGCATTGTATCAAGATCTGTTCGAAAACGTGTCGCCGGAGAGAATTGACATCGTGTTTCAGGCAAAACGGGATGAAGCCATGGCCCGGAATGTCGAGTGGGCGCTGGCTGAGGAAGGCCCGGAAAGCCGTGTCATGCTCTGGGCGCATAACGGGCACATAAATCATGGGACGGGAGGCGTGCGTTGTTTAGGTTGGCATTTACGCCGATCCCTCGGAGCAGGCTACTTCGCCGTCGGCTTTTCGTTCAACCAAGGATCCTTTCAAGCGAAGCAAGCTCCGCTGCCGGGACGGAAACTTGGACTCAAAATCTTTCATGTTGGTGCTGCCCCCAAGGACAGCGTGGATGAGGTCTTGTCTCGTATCGGCCCGCCAATACTCGTGGTGGATCTGCGCGCCGCTTCGAGTGACGCTGCCGCAGCACCGTGGCTGCAAAGCACGAACCGGCTCCGAACCATCGGATCGCATTTTGATCCGGCTTTGGAAACATTGCCCGAGGAGCAGTGGTGGCTGGTTCTGCCGGACGCCTTTGATGCGCTGGTCTATTTTCGCAACACCACCGCAGCCCGTGCCCTGCCGGGGGCGGAGAAGAAGTGAATTCCGAAGCACAATCGGTCCCGGCGTCACGGCCTCCCGGGGAATCGTCCGACGGCTTTTCCGATTGCTTGCCACCGCTACCCATTCGCTGTTCCTGACTTGCCGCCAGTCTGCCTTTCGGATATTTCTGGGGCATGGATTCCAAGGAAGCCCTGGTGGCACTCAACCTCATCGAGCATGTCGGCCCCGTGCGCGTCCGGCAATTGCTCGATCAATTCGGTGAGGCACCCGCAATATTGCGCGCTTCCAAGGCTCAATTGCTCCACGTCCGCGGCATTGGCGAAGAGACCGCCGAAGCCATTGCGAATTGGGAAAAGACCGTCGATTTGAGTGCGGAACTGCAGCGGATTCTGGATTTTGGCTGCCATATTCTCACCCAGGCGGACGCAGCGTATCCCGAATTGCTCCGGCAGATATACGATCCACCCATTGTTTTGTATGTGAAAGGAGAATTGACGCCCAAGGATAAGAACGCCGTGGCCATGGTGGGATCGCGCCAGACCACGCACTACGGGCTCGAGGTCGCCCGGAAGCTGGCCTACCAACTCGCCTACCTCGGGGTCACGGTGGTGAGCGGTGGCGCGCGCGGCATTGACACCGCAGCCCACCAGGGCGCGTTGAGCGCGAAGGGCCGCACCGTGGCGGTGCTCGGCACCGGCATCAACCGCGTGTTTCCCCCGGAAAACGCCGAGTTGTTTGAACGGATCGCGGCGCAGGGCGCAGTCATCACGCAGTTCCCCATGAACCGTCCCGCCGACAAGCAGTCCTTTCCGATTCGCAACCGCATTGTGGCGGGCATGACGCTCGGCACCGTCGTCGTCGAGGCCAACCTGAACAGCGGCGCACTGATCACGGCGAACTTCGCGAACGATTATGGCCGGCAAATCTTCGCCGTCCCCGGCCGCATCGATTCGCCGCGCAGCAAGGGCTGCCACGAGCTCATCAAAAAAGGCGCCAAACTTTGCGAGGGAGCGGAAGACATCCTCAGCGAGTTCGAGTATCTCTTCCCGGCGAGCAACCGTCCGCCCGCCGCCAGCGACACCGGCGTGCTCCCCACCCTCGACCTTTCCGACCACGAACAACGAGTCCTTGACGCTCTGGGTAGCAACGGAGAACTCAGCATCGATGAAGTGATCCGGGGCAGCAACCTGCCCAGCTCCACCGCCTCGGTTACGCTCTTGAGTCTCGAGATGAAACGGCTGGTCCGGCAATTGCCGGGAAAAATATTCATCAGAAACCGTTAACCAACCCACCGGCGGGGAAGCACTGGAATGGCCGGTTCTAGTCCAGTAGGCGGGGGTGAGCCGGTGGGACTGAAGACCGGAGTTGTCATCGTCCCGTGGCTCATACCCGCCCCTCATCAAAGGGGTTTTACCAATGCTTACCCGCCCGGTTGGGAACCAGCACTTCCCTTGACGGCGACACCCATTGTGAGATGTTCCCTATAGAGAGAGAATCTTATGCTCACGTACCGCATAGGAAATTGGTTCACCACCGGCCGGCAGCGATTAGCCCAGCACGGCGGCATTGGGCGCGCGCGAGGGAATGCTCCTTGCCACAATTCGGGGGTGCGCGCAATTGTTAGGGCCGGTACCAATTCCCAACGCTAAACTCCCGCCATGGCCACGGACGACGCACTCAAAAAAAACTCCCGCAACCTCGCCGGGGATCTGTGGGGTGGGTTTGCCTCAATGCTGGTGGCGCTGCCCTCCTCCATTGCGTACGGCGTGTCCATCTACATCGTGCTGGGCTCGGAATTCGTTTCGTACGGCGTCATGGCGGGAATTCTCGGGGCCATTGCCATGGGCCTTTTCGCCCCTGCGCTGGGCGGCGCACCGCGCTTGATTTCCGCGCCGTGCGGTCCGGCCGCCGCCGTGCTGGCCCTGCTCGCCGCCGACCTGATCGCGGGCAAACACGGCGGACTGGGACTCGTCACCCCCGAAAAGGTGCTCATCCTCCTCACCTTGGTGGCCCTTTTATCGGGCGGGTTACAATTGCTCTACGGGTCGATTGGTGGCGGCCGACTCATCAAGTTCATTCCCTACCCGGTCGTGTCCGGTTATCTGAGCGGCGTCGGGGTTATCATTTTCCTCAGTCAAGTCCCCAAATTCCTTGGCCTCGCCAAGGGCGTGAATATTTGGGATGGCTTGTCCGCGCCGGAGACTTGGAAGTGGCAGGGTATCACCGTCGGGGCCGTAACCATCACCGGGATTCTGTTGGCTCCCAAAATCACCAAGGCTGTTCCCGCCACCATCATTGGGCTGTGCGCGGGACTCCTCGCCTATTTCACCCTGGGACTGGCGGCCTATCCGGAGCTGTTGAAACTGGACCACAACAAACTGGTGATCGGAACAATCGGCGGCAGCGTCAGCTCAATCTTCTCCGCGCTGGGCGATCGGTGGAAGGCTCTGGGCGCGCTGCAACTCTCCGATCTCCAGGCGCTGCTGGGACCGGCCCTCACCCTTTCGGTTCTGCTGTCCATTGACACCCTGAAAACGTGCGTCATCGTGGATGCGCTGACCCGTTCACGCCATAATTCCAACCGTGAACTGATTGGTCAAGGCGTCGGCAATCTCGCATCCGCCATCATTGGCGGCATGCCCGGTGCCGGCACCATGGGCGCCACCCTGGTCAACGTGAATAGCGGCGGCAAAACCCGGGCCTCGGGGGTCATCGAGGGCGTTTGCGTCCTCACCGTGTTCCTGCTCTTCGGCAACCTCATTGCCTGGGTCCCGATCGCCGCGCTGGCGGGCCTGCTTTTCGTGGTCGCCTTCCGCATGTTCGACTGGGAGAGCCTCCACCTGCTCCGGTCCAAAACCACGATCCTCGACTTTTGTGTCATCGCCGCCGTGGTGGTCGTGGCCGTAAAAATCAGTTTGATCGCCGCTTCCGCCACCGGCCTGGCCCTGGCCATTCTCCTCTTCATTCGCGAACAGATCCGCAGCTCGGTCATCCGCCGCAAGACTTACGGACACCAAACCTCGTCGAAGAAAAACCGTTTGCCGGCTGAACATGAGGCCCTCGAGAAATTCGGCCGCTTCACCGTTGCCTGTGAATTGCAGGGCAGCCTGTTCTTCGGAACCACCGACCAGTTGTTCACGGAACTGGAGCCGGACCTAAAACAGTGCCGCTATATTATTCTCGATATGCGCCGCGTCCAATCGGTGGATTTCACTGCCGCGCACATGCTCGAACAGATTCAGGCCATTCTGAAGGAGCGCGCTGGCTTCCTCATCTTCAGCGGCCTGCCCGCCAGCCTGCCAACCGGCCAGAATCTGCAAGCCTACTTCGACCAGCTGGGCGTGATGAAGCCGACCGAAAACGTAAAGCTTTTCGACACCCTGGATGATGCGCTCGAATGGGCGGAGGATGGCATCCTGGAAGCGCAAAACCTGCTGCAAAACGAAGGTCATGAGATTCCGCTCGAATTGGTTGAAATTGAACTGCTGCGCGAGTTTGAATCGGACAACACCCTTTCCGCGCTTAAGCTCTGCGTGGAGGAGCGCACCGTAACCGTGGGTGAGAACATCTTCCACCGCGGAGATGTCGGGGATGAACTCTTCCTGATCCGCCGCGGCATCGTGCGCATCCAGTTGCCCCTCGAAGGCGGGAAACATCACAATCTGGCCTATTTCGGCCGGGGAAATTTCTTCGGCGAAATGGCGTTCCTCGATCGCGGCACGCGCTCGGCCGACGCGGTTGCCACCACCGACACCGATCTTTTTGTGATCTCGCGCCAGCGCTTCGATGAACTTTCCCAGCCCTACCCGCTGCTGAGCGTGAAAATGTTCGCGCGCCTGGCCCGCGCACTGTCGCTGCGACTGCGGCGCACGGATGGCGAATTACGCCTGTTGCGTGAGGCCTGAGCTTGGCCACCCAGTGAATACGCCCTCGCAATAAACCCGGGACCCGGCCCATTTGACTCGGAGAAACTGGGCGCATTTCAGCCCTCGGTTCTCCACCACAGGATCAGGACCGCCGCCGAACTTCTGCAAGCACCTCCGTTTTTTGCGGTGCGCCCCGCTTGACGACCCCGTGAGTTCTGACATTATCCCGGCACTTGAAAATTATGACGAAGCCAAGCAGCACGAAAAAAATCCTGTCCCGGCAGGAACAGCGGAACCTCGACATTGAAATCGGGTTCATCGAAGGGGTCATCCGGCGCGATCCACACTACATCGAGGCTTTGCAGATTTTGGGCGACGACTACACCCGGCGCGGGAAATTCTCTGAAGGTCTGCAAGTGGACGAGCGCTTGGCGCAATTGCGCCCGGACGACTCGCTGGTGCAGTACAACCTGGCCTGCAGTTACGCGCTCACCGAACAATTCGAAGCCGCCGTGTCGTCCTTGGAAAAAGCCTTGAGCCTGGGATATCGCGACTTTAAGTGGCTGGTCCGGGATCCTGATCTGGACAAACTCCGCAAGCACCCGCTTTTCAAGAAGATTCGCGCCCAATTACAGTCGCTCAAGCCCGGCTCACGCTAAGCCGCCGGCTCCGGTGGGACTAACCCGTTTCCGGATTCGCCTTCTCATCCCCACCGGCCGCCCCGAATAAATCCCGCCCATGAATGTCACTGTCAACGCGCGCACCCGCACCCATCGCACCGTCACCTTTGATGCCCGCCGCAATGCCGTCCGCCTGATCGAACAACGTCTCCTGCCGCATCAATTCAAAATCGTCGCCACCCCTGATTTCAAGGCGACCGCCCGGGCCATCCAGGAAATGGTCGTGCGCGGTGCCGGCGCCATTGGGGCGACCGCCGCCTACGGTCTGGCGCAGGGTGCGCGCGCCTTCAAAGGCGACCACCGCAAAAACTTTGCCCGGCATCTGGAAAATGTTTACCAAACCTTGAAATCCGCCCGCCCAACGGCCGTCGATCCCGTAAACGCCATGAATCAAGTGCGGGCCCACTTGAACGCGGGAAAAACGGTGGCCGAACAACAGGCCCTCGCCCTGGCTGCCGCCGAGGATTTTGCCCACGAAGACGTCGCGCACTGCGAGGCCATCGGACGTCATGGCGCGCCCTTGATCGGCGATGGCATGAACGTGTTGACCCATTGCAATGCCGGTTGGCTGGCCTTTGTCGATATCGGTTCGGCCACGGCGCCCATCTACGCGGCCCAGGCGCTCGGCAAACGCTTTCACGTATTCTGCAATGAAACCCGACCCCGTTCCCAGGGCGCGACCTTGACCGCCTGGGAGCTG
>JAYTXL010000407.1:0-6183 GCA_043742955.1 Verrucomicrobiota bacterium
GTCCGGGTGCGGGTGATTGATTGGGAGCATCCGGCGAACAATGATTTCCTGCTGGTCAGCCAGTTCAGCGTCACGGGCGCGCTCTACACCTGCCGCCCGGATTTGGTGGCCTTCGTCAACGGCCTGCCGCTGGTGGTCATCGAGTTGAAGAAGCCGGGCGTGCCCGCGCGCGCGGCGTTCGACGAAAACCTGACGCACTACAAGGCGGAAATTCCGCAAATCTTTTGGTTCAATGCCTTGCTCATCGCCTCGAACGGCACGGACAGCCGCGTCGGGTCGCTCACGGCGGATTGGGAGCGGTTCTTCGAGTGGAAACGCATCGAACGCGAGGACGAGCCCCGCCGTGTGTCGCTGGAAGTGATGTTGCGCGGGACGTGCGACAAGGCGCGCCTGCTCGACCTGGTGGAGAATTTCATGCTGTTCTCGGAACACAAGGCGGGGTTGGTGAAGATCATCGGGCAGAATCACCAGTACCTCGGCGTGAACAACGCCATCGCCTCGATGTTGGCCGCGCGCAAGCTGGGGCACGGTCGCGGCGGTGTGTTCTGGCAGACGCAGGGCAGCGGCAAGAGTTTCTCGATGGTGTTCTTCGCGCAGAAGGTGCTGCGCAAGGTGGCGGGCAACTGGACCTTCGTGGTCGCCACCGACCGCGTGGAGCTGGACGACCAGATTGCCAAGACGTTCAAGGCGTGCGGCGCGGTGAGCGAAGCCGAGGGCGACGAGTGCCACGCCGCGAGCGGCGCGCATCTGCGCGAATTGTTGCGCAGGAATTATCGCTACGTCTTCACGCTGATCCATAAGTTTCAGCCGGAGCGCGGGCTTCAGCCCGCTTCAACGTCCGTAAGCACCAGGGACTCGGATAATGCAAACGCCTCAGCAGATTCCACGGTGAAGCGGCCTGAAGTCCGCGCTCCGGCTGATGGCGTCATGCCGGTTCTATGTGATAGGGCTGATGTCATCGTTTTGACCGACGAAGCGCATCGCAGCCAATACGACACACTGGCGCTGAACATGCGCGCGGCCCTGCCCAAGGCGCTGTTCCTCGCGTTCACCGGCACACCGCTCATCGCCGGCGAGGAGCGCACCAAGGAAGTGTTCGGTGATTACGTTTCCATCTACGACTTCCAGCAATCCGTCGAGGACGGCGCGACCGTCCCGCTCTTCTACGAGAACCGCACGCCGGAGTTGCAGTTGGTGAACCCGGACCTGAACGAGGACATCTACAACCTCATCGAGGCGGCGGAACTCGACCCGGAACAGGAAACGAAGCTCGAACGGGAGTTGAGCCGGCAATACCACATCCTCACGCGCGACGATCGGCTGGAGACGGTGGCGCAGGACATTGTGCGGCATTTCCTCGGACGCGGCTTCGTGGGTAAGGCGATGGTGGTGTCCATTGACAAAGCGACCGCGCTCAAGATGCACGACAAGGTGCGGAAGCACTGGGCGGCAGAACGCGAGCGGGTCGAGCGGGGGATTGCGGAACTCACGAGGTATGCAATCGGACGGCGGTCACAGACCGCCGCTACAGAAGAAGCCGCTGTAGCGGCGCTCTATGAGCGCCAGGCTTTGGATGCAGAGAAACTTCAAGAACTCAATCGTAGGCTGGACGTGCTCAAGACGACGGACATGGCTCTGATTGTGTCCCCCGGTCAAAACGAAATCGAGCTGATGAAAAAGCTCGGGCTCGACATCGTGGCGCATCGGAAACGGATGAACGACGAGGCGCTGGACGAAAAGTTCAAGGACGCAGAAGACCCGCTGCGCCTGGTGTTCCTGTGTGCCATGTGGTTGACCGGTTTCGACGCGCCAAGCTGTTCCACCGTGTATCTCGACAAACCGATGCGGAATCACACGCTCATGCAGACCATTGCGCGGGCGAACCGGGTGTTCCCCGGCAAGCACAGCGGCATGATCGTGGATTACGCCAATGTCTTCGCCTCGCTGGAAAAGGCGCTCGCCATCTACGGAGCAGGCAAAGGGGGCGCGAACCCGGTGCGGGACAAGCAGAAGCTCGTCGCGGATTTGCGCAAAGCGGTAGAGCAAGCCACGGCGTTCTGTGCCACTCGCCAGGTGATTCTCCCGGCCATTGAACAATTGCCGGCGAAAAGTCTCCAGCGGTTGCAGAAACTAGCCGACGCCGTGGATGCGTTGATTTCACCTGACCCATTGCGCCGCGAGTTCCTCGGCCACGAGCGCATCGTGAACACGCTTTACGGTGCCGTGAAGCCTGACCCGGCAGCCTTGGAGTTTGCCGGGCGCGTCGCCTGCCTCGCCGCTATCGCGGACGCCATCCGCGCCAAACTCAATCCCAACCCGGCGGACATCTCGGAGATCATGGGCGGCATCGCCCACTTGCTTGACGCCTCCATTACCGGCGTCGCCATGCCCACCAAGGCCGCGCCCGTGATGGATCTGTCGAAGATTGATTTCGGCGCGCTGGCCGAGAAGTTCAAGGAGTCCAAGCACAAAAACACCGACCTCGAAGTCCTGAAAGCCGCCATCCGCGCCCAGTTGGAAAAGTTGATCCGCCTGAACAAGACCCGTGCCGACTTTGCCGAGAAGTTCGAGGAATTGATCGAGTCGTACAACGCCGGCAGCCGGAACATTGAGGAATTGTTCGAGGAACTGCTGAAATTGAGCCGTAACCTGAGCGAGGAACAGCAACGCCACGCTCGGGAAAACATGACTGAGGAGGAGTTGGTCATCTTTGACATCCTCACGCGCCCCGCGCCCGAGTTGAGCCCCGACGAACGCACCGAGGTCAAGAAGGTCGCCCGCGACATGTTGACCCGCCTCAAGCAGTTATTGGTCCTCAACTGGCGGCAAAAGTCGTCCGCCCGCTCCCAACTCAAGCTGGCCATCGAGGACGAACTCGACACCGGACTGCCGCGCGCGTACACGCCCGAACTCTACCAGCAAAAATGTTCCGCGATCTTCGAGCACGTGTACGAGAGCTATCCCGAGCGCGACACCGGCACGTACTCAACAACGGCATAGAACCAACGCCGGCCATGAAAACTAAGCCTTTTGATAAATATTTTTTCCTCGACCGAACCCATCGAAACAAATCCCACCTCGCCCAAAACGCACCCCCCCCCCGGCCTGCTCGCCGGCGAAGGCAAACTCCGATGATAAACTTTTCCGACGGGACAGGACGGGACACCGAAAGATGGTTTTGGCTCGTGATCGTGCGAACTCGTAAAAAGTGCGATCTGCATTTGAACCAATGTTCACGCATGTTCGACAATTTCCGCGAATCTCACAAGATGGACCCTTCGTTTTCAACTCCCGCCGCCTCCACCACTTTTTTGTGAGCCAAGGGATGAAGGTTAAGGCCGTTGGAATAAGCGCTAGTCGAGCGGCTCGCCACTCCGTGTCTGGAGCGGGTCGAGCTCGATTGCCTCAAACATGGGTAAAAACGGTGACCGTTCCGGGAACGAACGGCCAGCGGTGCCGGCCAGACCTGCCTCGATGGGGGTGGAGCCACCGCGTCGGCCTTCCGCGCGGGTTTGGCGAGGTCGCCTTTTTTCGGCGTAGAGCCCTTGAAAGCAGCATTGTAAAATGACCTTGCCCGTTGCGCATCCTCGCGATTTCCTTCACGGCATCACGCTGGAAATGATCGTCGTTCAACTCGTTCAACGCCACGGTTGGCGGGAGTTGGCCCGGCGTGTTCCAGTGCGGTGTTTCCAGTTTAACCCCAGCGTGAAATCGAGCCTCACTTTTTTGCGCCAGACGCCCTGGGCACGGCGGAAAATTGAAGACTGGTTTATCGCCGAACTTTTAAAAAAGTCCGCCTCCCCGGGATTGCCTTCCCCCCAAGTCCCTGGCCCGGCGGTGGAGCCTCGGGTTCAAATGGTCGAACTCAAAGCACCGGATCCTGAATGAAAGCCTCCCAGCTAATGGTTTCTCTCGCTGGCGCTGGCGGCTTATGCTGCCTTCGAGATGATCCAGGTGCTCATCACCCCGGTCTAGTCCGCTTAAAATCCGGGCATATCCCGGCGCGGTTTTCGGCGCCATGATCGAAGCCGCTGACGGATCGAGGTCCGCAGGCCGGAAGCGTCCAACTTTTTAGAAAATGATCCTCGGGAAACCTGCGCCGGACAGAATGGTGATCTTGCCCTTGCGGGTGCACGGATGGGTTTGGAGCGCGCTGGTTGGGTTGGTGCTAATCCTGTCGGTCGTCGCGCGGTCTGGTGAAGGGCAGGGCTTCTGGGACGGCTGGCCCGAAAGCAGCGATCTTCGTCGGCCCGGTTATGCGGAGCGGGTTTATTCCCATGATCTTTTCCGGACCCGGGCCAATACCTGGTCTAATTTGGCATTCGTGCTGGTCGGTTTTTACGCACTGGCGATCGGGCGCCAAGACCGTCACCCACCGCATTCGTCCGCGTCTGGTTATCTGGCCCGCACACCGGCGATGAGTCTGCTGTTCGGTCTGAGTTGTTGCAGTCTGGGGGTTGGAAGTGGTTTTTTTCATGCCTCCCTGACCCGCACTGGCCAGCAGCTCGATGTGGCCTCGATGTATGCGCCCTTGTTGGTGGCCATCGCCGTGAACTGCGGCCGCTGCCTGCCTCAGGTGCGCTGGCCTGGCCGGCCTCGGAGCCTCCCCACCTGGCCCGGCCTCGGAGCGCTGGTGCTGGTCGCATGCATTCTGCTCTATCAATTCAAGTGGTCGATGTCGGCACGGACGGTCCTCTCCACGCTCATTCTGATGGTCGCCGCCGGGGCGCTGTTGGACGTTTTTCGGACCGCCAGCCAAATGAACTTTCGGTGGCTCACCTTGGCGAGCATCAGTTTGCTGGCGGGTCTGGCATGCCGGCAGCTTGATGTTGCGGGCCGGTTCAGCGGCCCTGATGCCTGGCTGCAAGGTCATGCGCTCTGGCATTTCTTCACCGCGCTGTCGCTGGGTTGTCTGCTCCTTTATTATCGATCGGAGGTGCTTTCGCCGCTGCCCGTGCAACGCGAAAAGGCGCCGGATTAAGCCACAAGTATAAAGTCCGTTTGCATCGGTCCCGCTCCTCAACGGAAGAGGTTTAAAAATCGAGGAGGCAACCATGTTCGTTTTCCGGCTGAACAAGATGGCAAAATGGCCGAGCGACCGCATTGCTTTCCTGGGCCAGTTTGCTATCCTTGGTGGTCATGAAAGTAAATAAGCTCCTGCACACCCGTTATCGCCTAAACGACCTGGAACAGTCCGTGAAGTTTTATCGGGAAATTCTTGGGCTGGAAGAAATCCGCCGCCACAAATCTCCGCGCGGCTCGGAGTTGGTCTTCCTCAAAGCGCCGCAAAGTGAGGAAACCATCGAGCTATGTCATTTTCCCAACAGCGGTCCGGTGGAGGTGCAGCCCGACCTCACGCATCTGGCCTTTGAGGTGGACAGCCTGGCGGAGTTCGGCCAGCACCTTGCTGCGCACGGATTAAAGTACTCCGACGGTCCGACGATGCGCGAGAATGGCGGTGGCTTTGCCTTCATCGATGCGCCCGAAGGCTACGAGATCGAGCTCATTCAGATCTCGAAACAGCCGGGCAAAGGCGGATACTGAAGCACTGGGTGCGGGCGAAACCGTGACACATGCGTTGGAAGGCCGTCATAAGATCGTTGATGCCGCCCTTGTTTTTGCAAGGAATGCGCCGCGTGCGGTATGGCCCACCGCCCCGGCCAGAGTGGGAAATCGTTCCTGAGGGTTGGGCCGGTTTTCAAGCATCGGGCTGGAATGATGCGAGCATCGCCACGGCGCAACGCAGAAAATGGCCCGAGTTCCGTGCGTTGATCAAAAGCCCCGGCCAGCTGGCGATTTCCCACGAGGACCTGGAGCCGGATAACGGCAATGTTGCCAGCCACAATGCGATCATGAGCTACGCCTATGTGCTCGCATTGGCGGGGCAGGGCCGGAAGGCCCTCTCCATTTTGGATTGGGGCAGTGGTGTTGGCCATTATTACCCCTTGAGCCAGGAGTTGTTGCCGGGGGTGGATTTAGATTATCACGCCCACGATCTGCCGCACTTGTGCGCCGCTGGCCGGGAGTTCAATCCCCAGGCACATTTTCAGGAGGAGGCGAACGCATGTTGGAGCCGCAGTTACGACTTAGGGCTTGTGCAAAAATTAATTCGGATTTTTCCTTGGGTAAAGGGTGTAATTCCAATCGGGCAGGATTCGATGTTTAACCAGGGAGAGTTGGGCC
>JAYTXL010000408.1:0-6139 GCA_043742955.1 Verrucomicrobiota bacterium
AAAGCTTACGGAAACTGGCTTCCATCATGGCTTCTCCTGCACCTTCTTCTTGGCGTCTTCGACGGCGGTTTCCAACGACTTGTCCTGAGTAAACTCCAACGCCTTCTTCTGTAATTCGACCGCCTTCTCAAGTTGGCCTGTGCCAACGAGCACTTCGATCAATTGGAGGACGTACCTCAAGGAGCTTTTCTGGAAATCGTAATTTGTGGTTGGGTTTGCTTTTGCATATTGAGCATCCGATTTCCAATTGCGTTCCAACATGTGAAACTGTTGCTCTAACGGTGGACCAAATTTGAGAAAAAGAGTGTAATCCTTCTGCTTGGCCAGCAAGTCTCGGGCACCGTAGTAGCAATTCTTGGCCGTTTCAGGGGACGCCTCGGCCAGCTTACGGAATAATTCGTAGGACTTTTTCTCCTGGTCGTAAGTTCGATCAATTGCAGCGATTTCAGTGAACTCGATAAAACCTCCCCGGCCCGCCAGAACCGCCTGCTCTGCCTCTTCCCGCAACTGGAACAGTTTTTCCTTTGCTGGTGGAAACTGGTCGGCCAGATTTTTCCAGTCCGCCATCGCGAAGGAAAGCCGAACGCCACCGTGCGAAGTATTGCGGGAGTTCCCGTGATACCAGACGTGCTTTTCCAAGGCTTCGGTGAATTTCCCGTCCTTTGCCAGTTGTTGGGCCGCAGTGAGCGCGGCTTGCAATTCGGTGGAATCAGCGGCGGAAACACGGGCCGCTCCGAGCAGAAGTGCGAGTGTATACTTGAGGAAGTTCTTCATGATGTGGGTTGTTTAGAAAAGCTCCTTGATTTCGCTGGTCCCGAAATCCACGAGCGGGTAGGGGCGTGAATTCGGGCCGGGGAGATGGGTTTCCAAATCCAGGCCAAGGCTCTTGTAAATGGTGGCCACTACTTCCGATGGCTTGACCGGACGTTCCGCCGGAAACGCGCCGATGTCATCGCTCTTGCCGACGACGCGCCCGCCTTTGACGCCGCCGCCGGCGAAATAGACCGTCCAACAATTCGGCCAGTGATCGCGTCCGCCCGCCGGGTTGATGCGCGGCGTGCGGCCGAATTCGGCGAGGTTGCAGACCAGCGTTTTGTCCAGCATCCCGCGCTGGAAGAGATCCTCCAGCAACGCGCTGTAACCCTGGTCATACATCGGTGCCACAATGTCCTTCATGCCTTCGATGGACGTGAACGGCTTGGAGCCGTGGATGTCCCAGGTGATTTCCCCGAACACGGTGATGAACGTGTTAATGGTGACGAACCGCACCCCGGCCTCGACCAACCGGCGCGCGAGCAGGCAGGACTGGCCAAACCGCGTCATGCCGTAGCGCTCGCGCACCTTCAGTGGTTCCCGGGTCAGATCAAACGCCTCGCGTGCCTTCACGCTGGTCATCAGCCGGTAAGCCGACGCAAAATTGCTGTCCATCAATTTCGCGCTTTCGCTCGACTCGAAATTCTTCACGGTTTCGTCCACGACCTTGCGCAAGTCGCGCCGCCGTTGCAGCCGCGCCTCGCCAATTTCCTTGGGCGGCAACAGGTCGGGCACCTTGAAATCCTTCTGGGACGGATCGGCCATGAGGGCGAACGGGTCGTAGGCCTTGCCGAGGAACCCCGCCTCCTGGCCATGCGGCAGGTTCCCGCCGGTCGGCCCCATGGGCTCGGGCAGGATCACGTTGGCGGGCAGTTCGGAGCGGCGGCCTTTGAGAAATTCCAGCGCGCAGCCGGCATGCGGCGAGTTGACGCCGCCGGTGAAGAGCCGCCCGGTTTGCATCATCTGATGGCCGGTGTCATGCACCGCCGCCGCCGTGTGATAACAGCTGCGAACCAGCGAGAATTTATCCGCGTGCTTGGCGTGCAACGGAAAAATCTCCGAGATCTGGATGTCGGGATTATTCGTGCGAATCGCCTTGAATGGGCCGCGGATTTCGCTGGGGGCATCGGGCTTCATGTCCCAGGTATCCAGCTGGCTGGGCGCGCCGAGATTAAAAATCATGATGGCGGCTTTTTCATCGCTGCCCGGGCTGGCGGCCCCCATCGCTTGGAGCGCCGCCAGTTTCGTCAGGCTCAGGCCGATGGCGCCCAGCGCGCCGACCTCCAAAAAGTCCCGCCGGGTAACGCCGTCGCACGTGGTGACGGAACCATTTCCTGATACTTTAATCATGATGCATCACAAGGTTTAATCTGGTCTCACTGGTCGATCGCACACTAAACTCAAGCGGCGTCCCGCACAATAGGGAATCCGCGCGACATTCGGAGCTCGAAAATCTTTATGTTCGACGAATTGTTGGAACTGGTTGCTGGATGGATGGGTGGTATGTATCATCGGTTGGAAGGCTGCCCTTGAGGGTAGACAACTTCCTGGTAGTAAACTGCGAAATGAAACCAACGACCCCAGACCACTGCCGCGCAGCGGTTCCGTTCAACCCGGCGCTGCTCTGAACCACCGGCTCCAAGCCGAAATCTGAACGAAAATCTGGAAGGGTCGATCTACCGTTGCGATTGCTGTGAAAACGCTTGCTGTCCTAATTGTCCTGTCCGCCTTGGGGGCGGGTGCTTGGCTGTTGTTGCCTTCCAAACCTGCGCCGGTCGCGGCGGTGATGCCAAGTGCGGCGCCCACGGTCGCCGAAGGTTCGGCGCAGAATTTGAAGTCCGGTTCCAAGAGTAAGAAAGGCGCGAAGCGTTCGACCCAGATTCCCGCGCAAAATGGCGCCCCGCCCGGTTACCGGGCTCCCGTCCCGACCACGCCGCCTTTGCTGGGAGAAAAAGAAATCCTCCT
Source organism: Verrucomicrobiota bacterium (assembly GCA_043742955.1). Classification (GTDB taxonomy): domain Bacteria; phylum Verrucomicrobiota; class Verrucomicrobiia; order Limisphaerales; family JAYTXL01; genus JAYTXL01. Next base: position 2,779 of record JAYTXL010000408.1, read on the forward strand.
TGCGCCGCATTTGAAGGCCATCGTTGATCTGCATGGCCAGAGGCCGCGGCCGGAGCAAATCCTCACTCTCTCGACCGCTGACCGCGTGATCTTGACGGATGTGTATCAGCAGAGCACAAACCTCGCGGATCGCACATCGCTAACCTGGGCGCTTGGCATGGCGGGCAATGAGGAAACGGTGGACCTCTTTAGAAACACCCTCACCAACGAGTTCAAAGGCCGTCAGTTGACCTCCGGGAAGGGCGAGTCGGGCAACGAGGAATCGGTGATGTTCGAGACAGTGAAGGCCATGGGGTTGCTCGCCGGCCGGTATGACTCTGCGCTTGATTTCGCGTTGCAAGGCACCGACCCGGCATACTGGGCGACGAACGCGAACTGGACCACCAGCGGCGGCAACAACACCGTGGGACTGCTCACGATGTATAGCATCATGGCCGTGGGGCAGAGCGGGCGGGAGGATGTGTCGGATTTGCTCGCGCAAATTGCCGGGCGCGACCTGATCAATCTGACTCCGAAAAACGTCGCCGGCGGGATGACCTTTGAAGGTTCGATGATGCAGGCGGCCTATTCCAATTATTACATCCAGAAATACGGCCTGGATGATTTTCAGATAGATTTCATCAAGATGCGGCAGGGGAAATACTGGAACGAGTGGAGCGTCACCGATGATGGCAAGCGTTGGCAGTCTTGGGCTGCGCAGGTGTCCGCCAAACGTCAGCAGGGGCCGTGAGGCATCCGCTCGACTTTCCGCGTTCCGCCCACTGGTTTGGCGACCGCTATCCATCGGTAAACCGGCTTTGGAAAATCTCCTCAAAAATTCTTGTCACCCGGCACGCGTGAGCGGATCGTTGCCGTTGGCAATTTGAACCAAAACGCGCTTGAGACAGCTTACCCCAGATATTGCCCCCGCCAGCGCCGATGTCATCGCCATCCACGGTGCGCGGGAGCACAACCTGAAGAATTTGTCCTGCACGATTCCCCGGGGCAAGTTTGTCGTCATCACCGGGGTCAGCGGCTCGGGCAAAAGCACGCTGGCTTTTGACCTGTTGTTTGCGGAGGGACAGCGCCGATTTCTGGATGCGATGAGCGCCTACGCCCGCCAGTTTGTGGCGCAATTGGCACGGCCCGATGTCGATCTGATCACCGGAATTCCTCCGACCGTCAGCATCGAGCAGCGCAACTCCCGCCGCGAGGGCCGATAATTGCCCGGGTTTCTGTGGAGTCTCTGTTTCATGCGGCTGGATTGGGTCGGATTGGGTCGGATTCAGTCGGATTAGACTGGACGGAGCTGGACTCGGATGCTGCCGCGAATTCTCGGACGAGGCTGCCCGGTAGCAAGTTATATTGGGCTTCGAGCATGAGGGCCGCGATCTCTATGCTCGCCTCGTCGCCGCACACCTTCGCCAATCCCAGGAGCTGCAACTGCGCCCATTTCGGCCCGTACAGCGCGTCGCCAAGTTGCTTTTTTTGACGCTTTTCCATTTCCGTGTTGTCCCGATCCACTTCCTGTTCCCAGCGGTAGCGTTCGATCGCCGTTCGCACGCCCCGGTGGTCGTCCCGCCGCAATTGCGACAACTCCCTGAGCACTTCGCGCATACATTCCCATTTCTTCCCGGTATCCTCTTTTTCCTCCAGCAGCTTCCGGGTCAGCGCCACGAATTCCACGGACAGCACGCTGGCAAACCGGTCGCTGATCTCCGCGCCATCCGTCGCGGCATCCAATTCCCCTTGCTGCTCCGCCAGAGTGGCTACGAGCTGCCGCGATTCCTCATGCCGCAACCAATCCTGATACCCGCCCTGTTTCCATTCGCTCAAGTTCTGCTCCGTCACCGGCCGGCCACCAAACTGCTCCTGGAGCGTACTCTGCACCGCCGGCTGCCCATTGAGCCATCCGACGAGCGTGGTGCCCGGTTCGCCTTCCTGCAACCGGCGGTTTAACTGGTTGCGGACGAGATGGGGCAGCCGGGCGATTTTTCCGATGCGAGTCATTTGTACCTCCCCCGAACTTTGCGATTGTAATAACGCCCCTTGGAGGACGCCCGCAGCAACCCTTCAAAAACCGAAAACGGAACCCCGGGATGATCGTACGTCCGCCCGTTGTGAAATTCCACGGTCAGGGTGCTGCCATCGTAACCCAAAGCGAGAATCGCGGATGAGTTGACGGGTATTAATGTTGCATTCATCAAGCCAATAGAATGCGTGGCTTCAATTTTGACAAATGCTTCCGTTGGTCAGCGAGTAGGCGGTGACGCAACGGGTGTTCGGTCACCTTTTCGTCGCCGCCATTGCTTCCAGCGCCCGCTTGATGCGGTTTCGTACCGCGCTGCGATGCTCTGATTCGTAAGAAATCCTCTTGACGATGCTGGCGACCGCAGGAATTCCATTCCACGAGCCTTCTGTTTCACGAATTTCATCGAGCATCGGCATGATGAACTCGTCGAGATAGTAAGGCAGCGTCTTGGCCGTAAGTTTCGGCGGGTCTTTTGGCAGTTGAACGAAATAGAATTGCTTGGCGGTCGAAATACTTCCTGCCAGCAAAGTCAGGAGAAAACGATTGATGCGTGTGTTCAGTTTATAGCGGGCGCGGGGAGACACGTTTACCACCGCCTTCGAGCCAAGTTGAATCAAATCCGCAACCGCTTTGAAGTCGGATTCTTTTGGGTAATGACGCGCGGCCATGATGGGCCATTCGACTGCATACTGGGCCTGCTCGGCGAACAGCTCGGGAAACTTGGGGGCTAGCTCCTCCAAAGCCTCAACCAGCTGCTGCGCATAAAAGGGAAGCTCGGTGATTAGATCACGATTTCCTTCTCTTGCCAGAATGATGTACTCGGCAAGCAACACTCTGAACTGGCCAAGTATCCTGCGCGTCTCGTCCTGCGGATTTTGCCCTTCAATCCAGGGTTCTTTCTGCAAAGGTTGCTTCATCGGGTCTGCACGGAATTGGGCTTCCTGAGGCCTGTCCACCGTCCGAGGAGTCTCTTTGAGGCTCAGGGTTTTTGACCCTTTTCCGAGTTTAGCCTGGGAAGGTTTCTTCATAACTCGCACACGATCCGCAATGTCGCCGTGCGGATTGGATTATTTGTTCTGCTTCCGTGGCTTGGCCTTGGTCGTCATCGCCAGCGGCATGGTGATTTGCTCGTACAGATTGAAAAGGAATTCCACACGTTGGCGGTCGGACTCGAATTTTTCCGGGCGATAGCAGAGGTCAACGGCACGATCCAACTCCGCGTGGGCTTTGGCGAGCGCCGGCGGCATACTGAGCGGATCGTAGAGATCGGCGAGCGTGGCGGTTTTGCCTCCGGAGGGGCGAGTTCCACGAGTCCCTGACTGATCCCCTAACTTGGGAGAGATGATCGCT
>JAYTXL010000409.1:0-11002 GCA_043742955.1 Verrucomicrobiota bacterium
CTTGGTTTTACTCATGCCGAAAGGATAAACAAAATCGGGGAGGATGTCCCGCAAAATATGCTAACCGCTTCAACTCTAAGACTTCCACTTCGTGGAAGGATGCGTCCTACCTGCCGCTCTGCCGCTGCGTTAACTCCGTCAACCATAACCCGCCGTCGCCGGTTCACCAGATGCTTAAATGGGTCAGTCCCGAATGGCGGTTAGATAAGGTGGTGGAAACGCCCTGGGGGAATCTGGTGGCGGGCATGTTTATGTGCATTGGAACCCTCGAACTTTGAACCTTGAACTTCGAACTTTGAACTTTACGATGCGGCCATGTTCGATTCGTTGACCGGCAAGCTCCAGAATGTTTTCAAAAACCTGCGCGGTCTCGGCAAGATCTCCGAGACCAACGTCAGCGATGCGTTGCGCGACGTGCGCTTGGCCTTGCTCGACGCGGATGTGAATTTCAAAGTGGCGCGCGATTTCATCGAGCGGGTCAAGGAAAAGGCCCTCGGCCAGCAGGTCATCCAATCCATTCAGCCGGGCCAGCAGATCATCAAGTTGATCCATGACGAATTGGTGACGCTGCTCGGTTCGGCCAACACCGCGCTCGAACTCAGCGGCAATCCCGCGTGCGTGTTGATGGTGGGTTTGCACGGCTCGGGCAAAACCACCTCGAGCGGCAAACTCGCGAAGCTCCTCCTCAAGCAGGGACGCCAGCCGTTGCTGGTGGCAGCGGACGTGTACCGCCCGGCGGCGATGGACCAGCTCGAAACGCTGGGCCGACAAATTGACATCCCGGTGTTCGTAAAAAAAGGCGAGACGGATGTTTTGAAGATCGCGAGAGAGGCGCTGGATTTCGCCCGCGCCCACAACCGCAACACCCTGATCTTCGACACGGCGGGCCGGTTGCAAATTGACGAACCGCTCGTGCAAGAGCTCGTGCGGCTGCGCGACCTGGTAAAGCCGCAGGAGATTTTGCTCGTGCTCGATGCCGCGACCGGGCAGGAGGCCGTGAACGTCGCCACGCATTTTGACCGGGCGCTGGCCATCACCGGCGCAGTGCTCACGAAGTTGGATGGCGACGCGCGCGGCGGCGCGGCCCTGAGTTTCAAGGCGGTCGTCGGCAAGCCGATCAAATTCATGGGGGTGGGCGAAAAGCTGGAGGACTTCGAGCCCTTTCATCCGGAGCGCATGGCGTCCCGTATTCTGGGCATGGGCGACGTCGTGAGCCTGGTCGAGCGGGCGGCGGAGGCGGTGGACCTGGCGGACGCGCAGCGCATGGAGGAAAAAATGCGCAAGGGCCAGTTCACGCTCGAGGATTTTCTCGAGCAATTGCGGCAGATGAAAAAAATGGGGTCGCTCGAAAGCCTCGTCGGCCTGTTGCCGGGCGGCGCGGACATGTTGAAAGGCGCGGACCTCGGCAAGAGCGAAAAGGAATTTCGGCGCATGGAAGGCATGATCTGCGCGATGACGAATCAGGAGCGGCGCAATCCGCAGATCCTGAATGCAAAACGGCGCATCCGCATCGCGAAGGGCAGTGGCGTGACCGTAACGGAGTTGAACAATTTGTTGAACCGCTTCGGCCAGATGCAGCAGATGATGAAGAAAATGGGCAAGTTCCAGAAAATGATGGCCAAAATGGGCGGGGCCGCGCCGGGGATGATGCCGCGGTAGGAGTCGAGGTGACGAGTCTCCTACCAGGAGAGCGGCGCGCCGACATTGATCCCCTGCTGCAAACAATAGGCCGCGTTCTGCACGTATTTCTCCGCCCAATATTTCAGGCCGGCCCGCTCCGTCTCCGTGAGCGCGCGCACCACTTTCGCCGGTGAGCCAAGCACCATCGAGCCGGCGGGAATTTTTGTGTTCTGCGTCACGAGCGCGTTCGCGCCCACGATGCTTTGCGCGCCGATCTCCGCGCCGTCGAGGATCGTGGCCCCCATGCCAATGAGGCATTCGTCGCCCACCGTGCAGGCGTGGACGATGGCCGAGTGACCCACCGTCACCCAGTTCCCGACGAGACAGGGCAGTTCATCGGCGAGATGCAGCACGGCGTTGTCCTGGATGTTCGTGTGATGGCCGATGACGATGCGGTTGATGTCGCCGCGCAGGACGGCGTTGTACCAGACGCTGGAAAAATCACCGAGCGTGACATCGCCCAGCACCACGGCGGTGCGGGCGAGATAGACCCCCTGGCCGAGCTTCGGTGCCCGGCGCAGAAAAGTATCGAGCTGTGGAGTGACGTCGCCCATGGGGTTTGTTTTAATGCGGATTCAGCGCAAAAGGAAACAAAAACCCGCCCGGGCCGCCGGGCGGGTGAATGATATAATCTACCTCGGCTTACCGGTAATAATGATGCACCGGCGTGTGGCCGTACCGGTGCTCGTGCCTGAAACCACTTTCCACCACGACTACTGGACGGCCCCGGTAGCACGGTGCCGGCCGCCCATACACGGATTGTTGATACACCACCACCGGCTCGGGCGACACACAGACCGGTGGCGAGTAAACCACGACGGGTACGGGCGGCGGGCAGGCGGGCACGTAAACCACCTGCGGGGTGGCACAAGCGGGCGGCCCTTCGAAGGCACGCGCCACGAGCGATACTGCGGCGAGGCCGGTTAGGATTTTACCCGCCGTGGCCCATTCGCGGTCCCGCGCGGAGGCGGTGGATACGGTGGCACCCGCGAGGGCGAGGGTTGTGAGACCGAGGACAAATGTTTTCATGGATTTCATATATTCATTTTGTTAATTGTTACTGTTACCATAACTGTTTTGTTCGACGGGAAGGGTTGCCTTTTATTCAGTCGGTGCGTAGGTTGGGTTTGTAGCCTGATCATCAATACGTTGTATGAATTCTGATCCTGGTCATCCGGGCGCGCCAGTGGCGAAGCGTCGGCGTCTGCCGCGTTCTTTCAAGGAATTGACCCCGTGCAACCATTTCAATCCCGCCTCGTTCTTCCACGAAATGGTCTGGAAGGCGTTGCTCACCAAGCGCACCGGACAGCACAAAGAACCCAATTTCCCCAAGCTGAACACGGGCGAAGTCGCGTTGACGTGGATTGGGCACGCGTCTTTTTTGGTGCAGTTCACCGACCTCAACGTGTTGATCGATCCCAATTTTGCCAACTGGCTGTTCCTGCTCAAGCGGGTCAAGCGGGCCGGCCTCAAGCTCAAGGATCTGCCGCCCATTGATCTCGTGTTGCTCACGCACGCGCACTTCGATCATTTCCACAAACCGACGCTGCGCAAACTACCCGCTCCCAAAATCGGCGTGATGCCGTGGGGGATGGGTGATCTTGCGCGCGGCCTCGGCTTCGAACGCATCATCGAGTTGAACTGGTGGGAAAGTTTTTCGCACGGGGACTGGAAAGTGACCCTGACGCCCTCCCAGCATTGGGGTGCGCGGCTGATCCGCGACGAACACCGCGGTTACGGCGGCTTCGTGCTCGAGCACCAGGGCCGGCGCATTTATCACGCCGGCGACACCGCCTACTTCGACGGCTTCCAGCAAATCGGCCAACGGTGTCCGCCGGAGATCGCTCTGCTGCCGATCGGCGCGTACTATCCGGATTCATTTCGCAAAGTGCACATCGGCCCCGACGATGCCGTGCGCGCTTTCAAGGATTTGAAAGCACGCTGGCTGGTGCCGATGCACTATGGCTCGTTCAAGCTTTCCTTCGAAAACATGGACGAACCGCCGCGCTGGCTGCAGGAAATCGCGCAGCGCGACGGCTTGAGTCATCACTTGAAAATTCTCGAGGAAGGCATCCCGGAAGTGTTTTAGCGGCCGGGCGAAACGAGGGCGCTTTTTTCTTGCGGCAAAAAGTTCAGCGGTGGTTTTTTAGTGCCTGCAATACGGGCTATCCGGTTGGGGCCGGAGAATCCTTGGGGCGATTCGGAGCGGCAAGTTTCCAGACCTTCACCCCTTCCAACACGACCAGCGGAATGACCGAGACGGCCAGCAACATGAGGCAATCGGATGCCGACATGGACGCGGTTTTCAGAAACCGGCCCAGGGTTTCGTTGTGATGGCTCCAGATTTGAAAACCGACTGAGAGAGCGACAACCAGGGCCAGATTCACGTTGGAAAGCAGCCGAATGTGCCAGACCGGATTGGTTTCACTGCGGCAGCCGAAGGAGCGGAAGAGTTCGGCGAAGACAAGCACGGCGAAGGCGTGGGTGCGGGCGAGTTCTTCGGTCTCGGTCTTCAGGCCGTAGAGATAAACGGCGAAGGACACTCCGGCCGTGAGGCATCCCGTCAGCAACATCGTGCCCAAGAAGCCGCCATCGGTAATGCGCTCGGCCCGTTGGCTGGGACGGCGCTTCATCACGTCAGGGTCAATCGGGTCGGTGGCGAGGCAGAGTGCGGGCAGGCCGTCGGTCACGAGGTTAATCCAGAGCAGGTGAATCGGCAGCAGCGGCATGGGCAAACCGATGACGACGCAGACCGTCATCAGTAGTAATTCACCGGTGTTGCCGGCCAGCAGGTATTGCAGCGTCTTGCGGATGTTGTCGTAGATGCCCCGGCCTTCTTCGACGGCCGCGACGATGGACGCAAAGTTGTCGTCCGTGATAATCATGTCCGACGCCTGTTTGGTGACTTCCGTTCCAGATTTTCCCATGGCGATGCCGATGTCGGCGCCCTTGATGGCCGGCGCGTCGTTCACACCGTCGCCGGTCATGGCCACGACCGCTCCGTTCGCTTTCCAGGCGCGGACAATGCGCAGTTTGTGTTCGGCCGTGACGCGGGCGTAAACGGCGACATTCGGAGCGCGCTGGCGCAATTCGTCGTCGGTTAGCTTGTCCAACTCGACACCGGTGAGGGTTACGTCGTTGTCGGAAGCAATGCCGAGTTCCCGCGCGATCGCCGTGGCGGTGTGCGGGTGGTCACCCGTAATCATCACGACGCGGATACCGGCGGCGTGGCATTTCGCGACGGCGTCTTTGGCCTCCGGGCGCGGCGGATCATACATGCCGGCGAGACCAACGAACACGAGGTCGCGTTCCACAACCTCCACGGTGAGCTCGGCGGGTGAAGCGATGTCCAGGTCGCGATAGGCCGAGCCGAGCACGCGCAGGGCTTGCTGCGCCAGCGCGGCGTTTTGCGCCACGATGCTCTGGCGGTCCTGGTCGGTCAGGGGGCGGACGCCGGCGCTGGTATAGATGTTCGTGCACCGTTCCAATAGCACGTCGGGCGCGCCGTTGACGAAGGCGCGGAGTTTGCGGTCCGGCATCCGGCGGATGTTCGTGCTCCGTTTCCGGTCGGAATCGAACGGGAGTTCATGATGCTTGGGCAGTTCCTTCTCCAGGCGCTCCTGGTTGCCGCCGGCTTTGGAACCCGCGGCGAGCAAGGCGCCTTCGGTGGGATCGCCGATCACCTTCCACTGCCCGGCTTCCTGGGCGAGATGCGCGTTGTTGCAGCCGAGGTGGACGGTCGCCAGTTCGAGCAACGGCGCCGCATGCTGCGCCTCTGACTTCTGGCCGGCAATGCGCACTTCGCCGTCTGGCCCGTAACCTTCGCCCGTCACTTCGTAGGTTTGGCCCGCGACGTAGAGCGCGCGCACGGTCATTTCGCCGACCGTCAATGTGCCGGTCTTATCGGTGCAAATGACGGTGGTTGAGCCGAGCGTTTCGACCGCCGGCAGTTTGCGCACCAGAGCACGGCGGCGGGACATGCGCAACACTCCGAGGGCGAGCGAAATGGTGACAATGGCGGGAAGCCCTTCCGGCACGGCGGCCACGGCGAGACTCACCGAGGTCATGAACATCTCGAAGGGTTTCGTCCCGCGCAGCAACCCCAACACGAACAGCAGCGCGACGATCCCCAGCGTCCCCCAAATTAGGATGCGCCCGAAAGCGTCGAGTTTTTTCTGGAGCGGGGTGCTCTCCTCCGCACTCACCTCCTCAATCAGACCCGCAATGCGGCCCAGTTCCGTGCTCATCGCCGTGGCCACGACGACCGCCTGGGCCGTTCCCGTCGCGACGCTGGTTCCCAAGAAGACCAAGTTTTCGCGGTCGCCAAGCGGGATGTCGTCCTGGTCCAACTTCGCCGCTTTTTTCTCCACCGCCTCCGACTCGCCGGTGAGCGCGGACTCGATGCACTTGAGCGACGCGGCCTCCAGGAGTCGTGCATCGGCGGCAACCAGGTCGCCGGCTTCGAGCGCAAGGATGTCGCCGGTGACGATGTTCGAGGCGGGAATCACCGTGATTTGTCCGTCGCGCCGCACCTTGGCCTGGGGTGCGGTCATCTTCTGGAGCGCCGCGATGGATTTCTCCGCGCTAGATTCCTGATAAAAACCAATCACGGCGTTGAGCACGACGATGGCGAGGATGGCGCTGGCGTCCACCCCTTCACCCAGGATTCCGGAGAGGACCCCCGCCACGATGAGAATCCAGATGATAAGGCTCTTGAACTGGCCAAGAAAGATTTGGAGCGGACTGATGCGCTTGCCTTCCTTCAGTTCGTTCGGGCCGTTGGCGGCAAGGCGCTGGGCCGCTTCCAGCGCAGAAAGTCCCGTGGCGGCGGAGCCAAGCTGCGCCAGCACTTCCTCGGCAGTCAGAGTGTACCAGGCCTTGCCCTTTGGTTGCTCGGCGTTGCCGGGTGCAGTGGTCATGTGGTGACAACTTTTGAAGCGAGACGTTGCCCTCGTTTCCATTTCCACTCCTCGATGGCGCAGAACATTGTGGGTGCGATGAAGATGCTTACGAACAAGCTCACCGCAAGGCCGCCAATGCTCGGGATGGCCATCGGCTGCATCACATCGGAGCCGCGGCCATGCGTCCAGAAAATCGGCATGAGACCGAAGACGGTTGTGGAGAGCGTCATGAGGCAGGGACGGATGCGCTTCAAACAGGCCTGCACCACGGTGTCGCGGATGGCTTGCACGGAGTCCGGGTGGTCCTGGTCAAAAGCATCCTCCAGGTAAGTGGAGATGACCACGCCGTCATCGTCAGCCACGCCGAACAGCACAAGGAACCCCACCCACACTGCGACCGAGAGGTTTGCCCCCCACCAGGCGAGCATGATGAACCCACCGGCGGCGGACGTGAGGATGGCAAAGTAGATGATCGGCGCGATCCACCAGCGCCGAAACCCCAGATAAAGCATCACCAGCATGATGAACAGGGTCAGCGGCACCAGAATCTGCATCCGTGCGCTCGCCCGCTTCTGGCTCTCAAACTGGCCGCTCCATTCCCAGTAGTAGCCCGCCGGCAGCTTGAGGCTGCCATCACGCAAGGCCGCTTGCAGCATCTCCTCGGCATCGTCAACCACGCCGATTTCGTCCCGGTCGCGCGTGTTCATCGTGACATAGCCCACCAGCAATCCGCGCTCGCCTTTGATCTCTTGCGGGCCCAGCACACTCTTGATGTTCACGACCTGCGCGAGGGGGATTTGAGCGCCGCTGCTCGTGGTCACAAGAATTTTCTCCAGCTCCGGCAGATCTTCGCGGAACTCCCGCAGGTAGCGCACGCGAATCGGATAGCGCTCGCGTCCTTCAACCGATTCCATGAGGTTCATGCCGCCGATGGCGGTCTCGATCACGTCCTGCACATCGCGGATGTTCACGCCGTAGCGGGCGATGCGGTCGCGATCAATTTCAAACTCCAGATACGGCTTGCCCACGATGCGATCCGCCACGATGTCCGTCGCGCCCGGCACTTGCTTGAGAAGTTGCTCGATCTGCAGGCCGATGCGCTCAATCTCCTTCAAATCACTGCCGTAGATTTTCACACCCATCATGGCGCGGAAGCCGGTCTGGAGCATGACCAGCCGCGTCTGAATGGGCTGGAGAAAGGTCGGCAGCACGCCGGGGATGGCCGTCTTCTCCTGCAGCTCGGTGAGGATCTCATTCTTCGTCATGGTGCGCTGCTCCGGCCAGAGATAGGTGAAGGGCTGCTTCAACCAGGCCGGCCAGTGGGCGAACCAGCGCTTCACCGGCAGCTGCCGCCATTCAGTCTCGGGCTTGAGGATGATGATGCTCTCCATCATGCCGATGGGCGCGGGATCGAGCGCGGATTCGGAGCGTCCGATCTTGCCGACGACCGACTCCACTTCCGGTACGGAGGCGATGGCCCGATCCTGGATGCTGTTAACCTGAATCGCTGGCTCCAGTCCACCCTGTGGCAACAGTGATGGCATATAGAGGAACGAGCCTTCATCCAGCGGTGGCATGAACTCGCGACCAATGCCCGGAAAGATTCGGGTCTCGGCGGTCACCTTGCTTCCAGCGGTGATCTCCGCGTTGCGTTCGTTGGGATCCTGCCGGCGCCAGAGCATCCGATGCTGCGTTGAGCCATCACCATTCTGCACGCGCTGCCAGCGGAGTTGCCCCAGCTCGATCAATGGACGCTTCATCGCTGCCCCGGGCTTCGCATACATCTCGCGCTGCAGTTCTGCGGAGGCCGGCTCGTGGGCGAACTTGTTGATCACCCAGCCAACGGGACTCAACACCGTGCCCACCCCGAGCCAGGTGCTGAGGCCGGTAAACAGAATGATTACCGGCACGGTGAGAAAGGTTTTCTTGTGCGCGAGAATCCAGCGCAGCGTCGGCTGATAGACTTTGAATACGCCGCGGGAAACGACATTTTCCTCCAGCGGCAGGAAGCGCTCCCGGGTCATGCGCACAATGGCCAGCGCGACGATGATGCCCACGGCAATCGAAGTCGGCCAGCCGCTGTAATGCCCCATCGAAGTCGTCCACATGATGATGGCGTGGGTGGCGATGGCGCTGGCCGTGCCCAGCACGGCGGCCATGGACCAAACGATCTGCTTTTTCCATTTCACGGGGTAGAAAAGGAAGTAGCACATCAACGGTACCACGGTGATCGCCAGGATGACCGAACCGGTGATGGCAAAGGTTTTGGTGAAGGCGAGCGGGCGGAACAGTTTTCCTTCCTGATCGGCAAGAAAGAACACGGGAATGAACGAGACGAGCGTGTTGGAGACAGCGGTGATGATGGCCCCGCCGACTTCCGAGGCGCCTTCATAGATGACCTGGAAATGGCTCTTGGATTTGTCCCCCGCCGCCACGTGCCGGTAGATATTCTCAGTCATGATGATGCCCATGTCACCCACATCGCCGATGGCAATGGCGAGGCCCGCGAGCGACATGATGTTCGAGTCAACGCCAAAAACAAACATGAGGATGAAGCAGAGCGCGACGCTCAGCGGGAAGGTCACCAGCACGGATACGGTGCTGCGCAGGTGGAGCAGGAAGATGACAATGACGAGACTGCCGAGGATGCCTTCTTCGATCAGCGCTTCTTTGAGCGTGCCGATGGTTTCCTTCACGATGTCCGTGCGATCATAGAAGGGCACGATGTGAACTTTGGAGATGCGGCCGTCGGCGAGTTTTTTCTGCGGCAGGCCAGGTTCGAGCTGCTTGAGCTTGGCCTTCACACGATCGACGACGTTGAGCGGATTCTCGCCATACCGCATCAACACCGCGCCGCCGACCGCTTCCACGCCGGACTTGTCGAGCGCGCCGCGCCGGAACTCCGGGCCAAGACTCACGGTGGCGACGTGTTTGATTTGAATGGGGGTGCCCTTCTCCTGCCGGACCACCACCTTTTCCAGATCTTCGACGCTCTTGATAAAGCCCACGCCCCGGATGAAAAACTCGATGCCGTTCTTCTCGATTACCTTCGCGCCCACGTCGATGTTGGCCTTCTGCACCGCACTCATCACCTCCATCAGCGTGACTTTGTGCGCCCGGAGCTTGTCGGGATGGACATCAATCTGATACTGCTTCACGAATCCGCCGATGCTCGCCACCTCGCTCACGCCTTCGACTGCATTGAGCTGGTAACGAACATACCAATCCTGAATCGAGCGCAACTCCGCGAGATCGAAGCCCTCCCCCTCGACGGTATACCAATAAACCTGCCCCAGCGCCGTGGCGTCCGGACCCAGCACGGGCGTGACCCCCAGCGGCAGCCGTTGCTGGGCGACGTTGATGCGCTCGAGGACGCGGGACCGCGCCCAGTAGTAATCCACATTGTCCTTGAAGATGACGAAGACCATCGCGAAGCCGAAGCCGGACATCGAACGAATGGTCTTCACGCCTGGCGTGCCGGTCAGGCTCGTCGTCAGGGGATAAGTGACCTGGTTGTCCACATCCTGTGGCGAGCGTCCCGGCCAGTCCGCATATACAATGACCTGCTTCTCGCCGATGTCGGGAATGGCATCGACCGGGGTTTGGGTCAGCGCGTAGTAACCGCCCGCCGCAATCGCACCCACGGCCAGGATGACCAGGAAGGCGTGCTTGAGACACCAGCGGATGATGGCGTCGGTCATTGGTCGGAAGCCCCGAAGGGGCGGCAGAAAATAGCCCAGGGCAACGCCCTGGGTTTCGCGAACCACGGTTGGTTAAGCCCTGTAAGGGCGACACAACATTCGCTGAGATTGCGGGTAACTTTGTGTCGCCCCTTCAGGGCTGGCGTGGTTGCGTGGAGAGGCTTCACGGAGTCTTAGTGTTTGTGTTCCTGAGTTTTAGGCTTCGTGCCACTTGTTGGAGAAGCCGGAGCCGGCGGAGCGGCCCCGCCATGCTGGTGCCCGGCGACGGCGGACTGGCCTTCCTTGTAGAAGAGGCTGGGGAGGCCGCGAATCTGGAATTGTGAATCGAGGAGGAAACTCCCGCGCACCACCACGTTGTCGCCTTCATTCAATCCGGAGAGGACAGGATAGGAATCATCGGTGCGCGGGCCGGTCACAATCTCCACCGGAGAAAATTGGCCCCTGGCCTTCTCGACATACACGAGCTTGCGCACGCCGCTATCGAGCACGGCGGTGACAGGCACGGCGAGCAGCAGTTGGTCGCCACCTGGTTTTGCGCTTGCGGGCGTGCCGGGAATCTGGACCAGCTTCATCTTGCAAACCGGGCATTCGCCACTCTGCGGCAGCACCACGAGCGGGTGCATCGGACAACTCCACTGGCCTTCCACACCGGTGGGCGCGGGCTTGCCATTCGCCAGCAACTCGGCGCGAATAACCGCACTCACATACATGCCGGGCTTG
>JAYTXL010000410.1:0-3925 GCA_043742955.1 Verrucomicrobiota bacterium
CAATGGATTTCATTTTCCAATCCGTGGGGCACCCGACCAAGTTCAAATGGAGAGGAATTGGAGAACATCTTAATTAAACATAACAGACATTGTGCGAACGTAGTGTCTCCTGCATCGTTTTGCTGGCTCTGAAATGAACAGCACCCGGCGGGAGGCATCCCGCCGGGCTTCTACAAACCGAAGGAGCGTTGCATGGAACTGCGATGCAAAATCAACAGACCGCTTTCCGGCTCAAGTTGCCGGACAGCCCCCGGCTCACGGCCCGCGTGCGCCTTTTCGACGAACAACGGCTGAACGGCAAGTTCAGTCAGGACCAAAACACCACACGGCACGGGCTGGCGCTTCGCCTGCGCGCCGAAATGCGCGGAACCATCAAGAGCCTCACGAATTGCGCCACGGCGCATCTGGACGGCAACCTGAGCGCGGCGCGCGCGCTTCGTGAAACGGTCCGCCTCGTCATTGCCGAGCAACTCGTCGGCGCGCACGAAAACAGCCGCACCGAACGGCAACTGCAACATCCGCTCACGCTCGCGGACTTCCTCGCGGCCTTGGAGCACACGATTCAGGCGCACTGCGCGCCGGAGTATTTCGAGGACGGGCGCCAGCTTTCCGAAGTGAAGACGCTCTTGGCCGGAATGGCGCGAACGATTGCCGCGCTGGCGAGTGTGGCCGGCATACCGAGCACTGAGGGGGAGGAAGAGCGATGAAAAACTCCCCTCAAATAAAGCGTGAAGTCGCGCAGCTCTGGGTGTTGAGCGATTTCACCTACGAACTCGCCAAGGCATCTGGGGAGCGATCCAGAGCTGGAGGTAAAGCGGATTTTTTCTCCGCACACCTATTTCAATCGCTAGCCGTTGGCTGGCCAAAATTCAAACCTAAATCGGTTGAGATTTTCGTCACTAAGCGCCTTCAAGCGAAGCATGAAGTGTGGAGTTACAACACGCAGTGTAATCACATTTTGAGTTGGATTGAATTCCGCGCGGCGCGCGCGCGGGCGCGCCACGAAAAGACAAAACGGTCAGGCATGAAAGGAGGTGTCGCATGACTATCAATTCAATTCACCGCGCGGCATGGAAGCGCGGGTTTAGTGGACCCTCAGAGCGGCGGCAAGCGACCGCTGATTTGTGGAATTCATTCCCGTGCTTGAAGGACAAAGAGTGCGGCGGAATAAAATGTGCGTTTGATGCTGACTCGATACGCAAGCGGATGGGAGTGTGGAGTAGTGGAGAGTGTATTTGCGCCCAATTTGTCCTGTCGGTTTGGAACCCCCTCCACTTCAAATTCGACATCCAAGAGGTATCCGGTGTTTCGGATGTAAACCGTTTCGCGATGGCTGACTGGCTTCTAAACCCTTGGTGGCCATGAATGCGCACCCCCCTGCCCTGCCCCTCACGGACAAGACATTTGAGGCCTCCTTCAAGTCGGCTTGTGAACATGGTTACCACTTCTGCAAGCGATGCCAACGAGTCACCCACCCCAACGAGGATTCGGGATGCGAGTTGTGCGGCGCTCACTACTTAAACGTCCGCTTTTACCCACCCATCCCCAAAGAATGAAATCACTAGAATACTACTTCGACACGCAAAAAGGAACCTACTGGCTACGACAGCCGAGCGGGCGATTCCTAAACCTCGACAAATCCAACCTCAAGTTGCATCTGCGGCGGTCAGGACTGACTAAGGAGGCCTATGTCGATTCGCTTAACGAGTTGGAAAATGCCCTCGTAGTAGCCCAAACCGATCGAGCCGTTGACTACGCCGGACCCTTGGCGGGACACCGTGTCGGGATGATTCAGACCACGGACGGCCGTAAAATTCTGATCACTTCGCAAGCGGCGGACGTGTTTAAGAAGCCCACTGAAAAAGGCGAGTTCAACGCCCTGCAAACGTTCTTGGAGCAATTGCTTGGGGATCAAATATGCTGGGTGCTCTATTGGCTCAAGTTCGCGCGCGAATCACTCTTCAAGGGTGACTTCCGGCCCGGTCAACTGTTGGTTTTGGCCGGTCCGCCGGGCTGCGGCAAGAGTCTTTTCCAGCAATTAGTCACTGTGTTTTTGGGGGGCCGTTGCGCCGCGCCGTATATGTTCATGTCGTCTAAAACAACCTTCAACGCTGACCTAGCGCAAGCAGAGCATCTAGTGATTGATGACGCGGTGGTTTGTCAGGACATTAAGTCGCGACGGGCCTACGCCAGCGCGGTCAAGGAGTTCACCGTCGTTCGCGATATGCACATTCACGGCAAGGGGCAGCAGGCAATCATGTTGCCGGTGTATCGGCGGCTGACACAAACGATGAATGACGAGGCGGAGACTTTATTGAGCCTGCCACCGATGGACGCCAGTATCTTGGACAAGGTGGTTTTGGTGCGTTGTCAGCGCGCCGAGATCGGCCATGATCGGGATAAGGTGTGGGCCGATTTAGTGGGGGATTTGCCCGCGTTCACGTATTGGCTGGCACATGGTTTGGTGGTGCCAAAGGACGTGCGTTGCCCGCGCTTTGGCTTCAAATCTTTTCAAGACCCGGAATTGATGCAGCTGCTCTCGTCGGGCTCGCCGGAGTTCAAACTTGGAGAGCTGATTGACGAGGCGTTTTTTTCCGGTGAAGAAACCACGCCCAGGACGTTCACGGCTGGGGAACTTGAAAAGGAGCTGCGCAATTCCTCGATGAGTTTTGCCGTCGAGCGGCTGCTTTACTATTCCAGCGCGTGCGGGGTGTATCTGGCGCGGCTCGCGGTGGCCTACCCAACGCGCTACAGCTACACCAAGAGCAAGGGGCAAACGAAGTGGACCATCAAAGCACCTTGAAATCCGGCGCCGGGTCACAGCCGCAATTGGTATTGTCCCTCTTCCCCGGCATTGACCTGTTCGGGCGTGGTTTCGAGGCGGAGGGGTTTTGTGTGGTGCGCGGGCCGGACCCGATGACGGGCGGGGACATTCGGGAGTTCACGGCGGCCGCGTCACGGAGGCGCGGCCGCAGTGGTGGCTGATGGAGAATGTGCCCGGCGTGCCTGACTTGACCGTGGGTGGCTACACGTGGCAGCGGATCGACTATTGCGCGCCGGAGGCGGGCGGCGCCCAGTCACGAGACGCGCGCGGACGGCTACGGTGGGTTGCCGCCAAAGAAAATCCCGCCGGCACAGGCACGGAGCCGATGCGTTTTCAGCCGACGTGGGGTCACGGGCCGCGTTGGCCGGTGGGGAGGTCTAGGTCGCTCACGGGCGGCGGGGGCGGCTTGTTGGGAGCGGAGGTGCCGCCGTTATCGCGCCGCGATTTCTGCAACCACCAAAAAACCATGCAGATCGTGATAATCGCGCCGCCCACGTCGCCGATGAGGCCGCAGAAGGCGTGAACCTTTTCGCGGAACGGTTCGAGGCTTCCCGCCAGGGCGAGCAGGGTGCCGGAGCCGATGATCGAATTGTGCTCGTGAGTCATGGGGTGTGACGCATCGAGGCGTCAGGGCGCCGGGTCACGGGGATGGGAAACGCCGCGCGGCCACGGGGGGGCGGCCTCGGCCAACGGCCGCAGGGAAAACGGGAGGCCGCACCGCGCGCACAGGTTCGTGGGGGTGGGATTGGAGCGGGTGAACTCGGAGCGGCCCCACGGCGTTTGGACGTTGTGCGTGACGGTGGCGTGGTCGTCTCCCAACGCTTGCAGGATCGGGGCGGAGAGGCAGCCGGTGAGACTGGCCAGGGCGAGCAGGGCGAGGGCAATGGCGAACGCGGTCGCGGCCAAACGCCAGAAGGGGTCACGCGGCCACGTCACAGCGCGGGCGGCGGGGGCGGCGGGATCCGCCCGCCAAATAAACGGGGCCACGGTTTCCGCTCGCCCGGGAAACTTGCCGGGCGCGGTGGGATCGGTGGGGCGGAGTAGCGGCGGCGGTGATAAGCGTCGAGCAGCAACTGCGCGACGTGAACCAACGCCAGCAGG
>JAYTXL010000411.1:0-1749 GCA_043742955.1 Verrucomicrobiota bacterium
GGCACGCGCGTTCCGGTGAAATCGCTCTTCGACTACCTCGAAAACGACTACACGCTCGAAGAATTTTTGGAATGCTTCCCGTCGGTGACGCGCGCCATGGCCTGCGCCGTTTTGGAGCGCTCTGAATCCGCGCTGCTGGCTCCCGCATGAACGTCCCGCTGGACGAATGCGTGCCGTGGCCGATGCACAGGCTGCTCTCCGGTCAGGCCTGCACCACTGCGCAAAAACGGGGATGGGGCGGAATCAAGAACGGCGACCTCTTGCGCCTCGCGGAATCGGAGTTCGACCTGTTCATCACGTCCGAGCAAAACATCTGCTACCAGCAAAACCTCGCCGATCGCCGCATCGCGATCGTCGAGCTTTCCTGCAACGACCTCCGCCGCATCCTCGCCGCAGCCGGAGAAATCAAGGCTGCGGTGGCCGACATCAAGGCTGGTGATTTCCGGCACCTCGAAATACCGTGAACGCATGAAAATCGGAAAACACGTTTGCAAATGCGCCGGGAATTCGGGCCGCCGGGAGGCGGGCGGGAAGGAGATTGCGAAGCAAAAGGCCGAAGGCCAGGGCTGTGGGAGTAGCCGATGACAATTTGTGGAAAAGGGCGCGGAGATTTACAGCACCGTTTGAACCAGATACAGTTCCCCCATGAGCACGATACAGTTGATCGAAAAGGAGATTGCCTGCCTGCCTGAATCGCAGCAGCGCGAGGTCTTTGACTTCGCCCGTTTCCTCCGCATCAAGACTCAGGACGAACACTTCGACGGCCTTCTGGTCAGCGAAGCCGTGCTGGCCCGTGATTGGAATGCACCTGGGGAGGATGAAGCATGGGCAAGCCTGTAGCAGGCGATGTCGTGGTGCTGCCTTTCCCGCAGACCAATCTTCAGGCAGGCAAGCGCCGCCCCGCGCTCGTCGTCGCCGATCTTCCGGGCGACGATCTCATCCTGTGCCAGATCACCAGCCAGCTCCGCTCCGACGGCTTCTCGATACCGCTCACTCAGGCCGATTTCCAAAGTGGCCGGCTCGCTCAGGACAGCTACATCCGTCCGCAACGTCTGTTCACCGTCGAGAAAAGCGTCGTCCTTTACACCGTCGGTCAGGTGACGCCCCCGAAGCTGCAGGAAGTGAAGGCGAGCCTCCGCCAGTTGTTCGCTTGATAAAAACCGCCCGCCCCGGAACTCCAGCCATGACCGACACCCCGCCCGAATTCGCCGAAGACGTCCGCCCATGCGCCGGGGATTCGGGCCGCCGGGAGGCGGGCGGGATGGAGCTTGCGAAGCAAAAGACCGAAGAACACCGATCCCCGCATCATAATTTTGCAAATGGACTTTTTGGCCAAACATCTACTTTTCGAGATTCTGGCTTCGGCCAACTCTAAGGAGTTGCTTCCATTTGAACGACTATACGTCGCGGAGACTTCCAGTTTGCCGAAACACCAAGGCTTCCTCGCGGACATCTATCTTGCGTGCGGATGTTTTGAAGCGGCATCAAAAGTATTTCAAGAGGCAGGGCATACTCGAAAGCTGGGAGACTTAGCTTGGGCAGTTGGGAGCCTTGAGGAAGCTGAATGTTACTATTCTAGTGTTGTATCAGGTCCCAATGTCTTCCGACGCAACAAGGACTGGGATCGCTTGATCAAGCTGGCGTTCTTCAAGACCGATTTGGAGAGGGTTGCAATGTTAGTAAGTGCAGCTCCAATCCAACCGGGACTAGGACCTGGTCGAATAATTCTCGGTAGTTCGGAAAGTTCCG
>JAYTXL010000412.1:0-22527 GCA_043742955.1 Verrucomicrobiota bacterium
GCCCAACTCTCCCTGGTTAAACATCGAATCCTGCCCGATTGGAATTACACCCTTTACCCAAGGAAAAATCCGAATTAATTTTTGCACAAGCCCTTAGGACGATGAGCTCGATGAAAATGACCAGGCACACAAACTTGAGCGCGAATAGCACCCAGCGTTTGACGGGACGGGTGATCAGGAACCGCAAGGTGTCGGCCTGGATTTCATCGCGGATCAGCGCGCCAAACGCCGACAGGCAATAGAGGGGAACCACCAACATCGTGAAGAAATTCACCGTCCAAAAAAAATAGCCCGCCCGGGCCGCCTCCGGCCGGGCCGGCAAAGTGAAGTAGGCCAGCAGGGGAATCACGAGCACCCACGCGATCAGGGACGGGAGTTGGCGCAGGCCCAGGCGGGATTTCCAGGTGAGCAGCCAGATGCCTTGAACGGCTCGCGCGAAGGACGAACCCATCGCGGGCCGGGGTTCGGGTTGCCCGCTAACCACCGCAGGGGTGGCTGGAGTTGGTGTGCTCATGTCGTCACTTTCTCAAAAATCTGCCGCAATGACTGGCTGCGGCTGCGGATCTGCTGCACCTTCACCCCGCTGTCCAACAGCAGCACGGTCCACTGCGCATAAAACGATTCCGGCTCCTTCACCCGGAGATACAAAAGACTCTCCGCGGCGTTGATATCGAAACCCAGCAACACTCCGGCGTCGAAAAGGTGACGCGCAAGCCGCTCGGGGGCGTCGCAGGAGACGGCCAGTTCCTCCGCCCAGTTTTTGAGGTCGGCGCGGATGTTTTTCTGGCTGCCCGAGGCGAGGATCCGGCCCCAGTTAAGAATCAACACCGTTTTGCAGAGGGCTTCGAGTTCCGACAGAATATGACTCGAGATGATAATGCTCATACCCGCAGCCGCCAAATCCTTCAAAGTGTGGGCGATCTCCTGTCGGCCCATCGGATCGAGGCCGTTCATGGGTTCGTCCAACAAGAGCAGGTCTGGATGGTGGAGCAGCGACTGGGCCAGTTTCACCCGCTGGCGCATGCCTTTGGAATATTGCCCCATGCGCTTGCCCCAGTGCTCGCGGGGGAGCCGGACCCGATCCAGCATTAGCTCCGCCCGCACCTGTGCTTCCCGCGCCTCGATCCCCGAGAGCAGCGCGAGACCATGCAGCCAGTCCAGCGGGCGCAGGTTCCGCGGCACGGCCTCGCTCTCCGGGCAATAGCCCAGACGCTGCAGCAGCCTGGGATTGTTCCAGGGGTGCTCGCCAAAGACGGTGATCACCCCCGAACTCGGTTGGAGTTGGCCGGTGATCAACTGGATCAGGGTGCTCTTGCCCGCGCCATTGGGTCCCACCAGCCCCGTCAATCCGGATTCAATCTCGAAATTGACGTTGTTCAACCCGACGACCATGCCGTACCAACGGCTCAGCTCAACTCCCTGGATGATCGCGCTCATGTTGGGTTAGTCCGCCTTCGTTTTTCGGAGGAGCACCAGGACCGCGAGCACCGCCAGCACCAGCAGACCGCAGATCGCGCCCGTGGTTTCCGGTTTGTCGAAGAGGGATTGTCCCCCGCGTGGCGTGGGCAGCATGCCACCCAGCATCGGCAGGTTCTTCTGCAACAGCTCCAAGTCGTTTTGCAGCTGGAAAACAGTGAGAGCTATTTGTTTCAGATCATAGGAAATGCTGAGGAACTTCAGCCAGGGCTTGGTGATTTGGGACAGTGGCACCAGCGCGTTGCCCAGCAGCCAGAGCCCCACCCACAGCGACGTCGTGGTGCGCGTATTGGGGGATAAAGCGGAAATTCCCATCGCGACCACGCCCAGGACCACCATGCTGGGCACCACCACCAACACCGTGTGGGCCAACGCCAGACGGGCATGCCAGAAGAAATGCCACTGCGTCGAGAGCAGGTTGCCCGCGAACCACGCCAGCAGCAGGGGCCCCAGCCAGGTGAGCGTCATCATGATGAAGACGGTTCCGAATTTCCCGACGAGGTAATCAAACCGGTTCAAAGCCTTCGACTGGTAGATGATGATGGCGTTGCTCGAAAGATCGCGGGTCAGCAAACTCGGAATGGTGATGGCGACCATGACGAACGTCATCGTCGAGAGCTGTGAAGAAAAGAAGTAAAAGAGCAGATCGTAAGTCGTGCGCACGGAAATTTCCGGGTGTTTCTCCAGCCAGGTCGTCAGAGCCCGCGCCAGGCTCTGCAGCTGGGGGCTCAAATTTCCCAGCCATTGCACCACGATACTGTCGGCCACCAGCAATTGGCCCAGGACGAACAGAATTGCCGCCGCCAATAAAGAGGCAATCCAGCACACTCCCACAATCCGGCCGGTGGCCTTAATCTGGAAACACGTCGCCACCCCGTTGGCGGCGATGGCCCAGCGCCGGTGCCAGATCCCCAAGTGCTGTCCCTGCCAGTGCTTGTAATGCGCGTCACTTAGGGTCATGGGCGGTCTCCAAGGCTTGGATGAACAGTTCTTCGAGCGCGTTCGGACTGGGAATGATTTCGAGCGGGGCCAGGCGGATCTCGCGCAACAATTCCAAGAGCGGGTTGAGGTTGTCCATTGGGTGCACTATCCGCACGTGCCCATTCGGCAGCAATTCGCCGGTCCAGTTCCGGCCCCGCACCGCCGCCAGCAAATCCTCCTGCCGATCACCCACGACGACTTCGGCGACGCCTTGGCGGTGCGATTTGAGATTCGCCAGCGTGTCATGCACGAGCACCCGCCCCCGGGCGATGATGATGATCTGCTCGCAAATCTTCTCGATGTCATGCAGCAGGTGCGAGGACACGACGACGGTGATGCCGTGATCCTTCCACAGGCTCCGCACCAGATCGAGGACCTGCGACTGGCCTTTCGGATCGAGGCCGTTGGTTGGCTCATCCAGAAAAACAATCTCCGGGTCATGCACGATTGCCTGGGCCAGCTTCATCCGCTGCTTCATGCCGGTCGAATAAGTGTCCACCTTGCGGTAGCGTTCCTGGCCCATGCCGACAAAATCGAGCATCTCATGCGCGCGCTGCCGGGCCGTTTGGAAAGGGAGGCCGCATAACTGGGCGCAGTAGGCCACGTACTCGCACCCCGCCATGCCGGGGATGTGGCAATCCTGTTCGGGCGTGTACCCCACTCGCCGGCGGATGTCCCGTCCCTCCTTGCCCACCTCGCGCCCGAGCAGGCGGGCTGAGCCGCTGGAGATGGTCTCTAATTGCAACAGGCATTTCATGAACGTCGTCTTGCCCGCCCCATTCGGCCCGAGCAATCCAATCGCGCCCGGCATCACGTTCACGCTCACCCCATCCAAGGCGCGGAGCGGCCCAAAGACCTTTGTGAGCTGATTCGTTTCAATAACCGGGGATGCCATGCCAATGTGCCGCCATCTGTGAACTCATTGTGTCCCGGATGCAAGAATCTTCGCGTGTCTCAAACGACCCAGACGACTCAGCCGGAACAATTCAGTTGGGAAAGAAGCCAACCGCAGATGGACGCCGATAAACGCAGATGAAAACCGACGACTGAGGAGCCGAAATTGCGTCACCCTTCGGTGAATACTTACGGGCACCACTTTCGGCGATCCCATCTGCGTCCATCTGCGTCCATCTGCGGTTTCGCTTCGGTTTCGTCGGCATCGTTATGGCTCAGGCGACGTTTGAGTTTCGTCCCAGGACCGAAAAATCTGTGCTATTTCAATGGGAGTTGGGGCGGGAGGGTGGGACGCTCCCCCTCCATTTGGCGCGCCTGTTTCAGGATCAAAAAGCTGGTAATCAACGCCCAGCACCAGGAAAACACAAAGAGGCCGGCCCCCGTCAACCCAATCCAATGATGGCTTACCGGGGTCGTCGCGGTGGTGTCTTCAAAATTGCTCAAGGCGTAATAGTAACCCATCAGTTTGATGAACCAGACCACGGCGAGGATGAAGCCCGTGCCCGAAGCCGCCAATTGAAGGATCCCGGTGAGAAATCGGCCGCCGATCATGGAACCGGCCCCCGGCATGGCCAGTTGGTTGATCATGGCACAGGTGTAGGCTTTTCCCGGCGTCAAGGGTCCGCCCGGCCGAAGTATTTCGAGCAGCTTCATTATAAACCAAACCCGCCACAATTTTCCACCAATGGGCAGAACCGATCGCGCGACATGATTGAAGGTGACGGCTGTTTTTGATTCTGTCGATCCTCAGCTGGAGAGAAGACGCAGGCCAATGGGAGCCTGGCAGTGGTTTCACCACGCGCACCTTGACGCCGATTTGAAAGGCGCTAGTTTCAGCACATGACTGCGACCAAACACTCCATTGCGTGAATCCGCAGCGGCTCAACACCCTGTCTTTCCCTATAATTATCGCTCTATGAACACTCCCATTTATCCACGCAGCCCCCGTGAAGTCATGTCCGGCTGGATTTATCTACCCCGCTTGGTGGATAAAATCCGTCTGCACCTCGCCGGCAAACTGCCTCCCGATTACCAGGCGAATTTTTGCCAGAAAGGCTTCGATGTACTGTGGTTCCAAGCCGCCGGCATAACCCCGGAAGAACTCATCGAGGTGGTTCGAGGCTCCCTCACAGATGGCGAAGTAGCCGACTGGATCTTGCAGCATGTTCACCGGACGGACGCACAAAAGGCCGCTCATCGCGAGGCGGTCTTGAATCACGGACGGCAGAGTGAAGAACTCCAGGCGCTCCTGCATAAACGCAAAACGGACGCCGGGCTGGCCCAGCGCGACGACCTCACCTGTTTTGTGGATTTCATCGATGCCGATGAAAAGCGCCGTTGAAGCGGGGCTAGGCCGTCCCTCCTCGCTCCCCGAACCGCGTCACGCCACCTGCTCAATACAACCACTGTCTAATCTTCCCCTCCCCATCCAGCGTCACGCCCTGGCGCCGGAACGCCCAGCACATGTAGCTGATGCTCACAAAAAACGACGCGGGCAGCCGGTTCGCCGCGCAAATCTTCACCCCCAACAACGTCGTCTTGCCGCCGAAACCCATCGGGCCGATCCCCAGTTCGTTCGCCGTCTTCAGCACGTCCTGCTCCAATGCGTCCAACTCTGGCACCGGGTTGCGATCGGGAATCAGCCGCAGAAACTGTTGCTTGGAAAATTCATAGCCCAAGGCGCGGTCGCCCCCGATGCAGACGCCGAGGATACCCGGCCCGCAGCCCTTGCCCTGCGCTTGCAGCACCGCATCCAGGATCACCTTGCGGCAGCCATCGAGATCACGGTTGGCCTTCAGCTTCTCGTTGGGCAACGAATACTGCGCTCCCACATTTTCGCAGCCGCCGCCCTTGAGGATCAGGCGCACGCTCACCCCGTCGGAGCGGTGCTGGTGAAAATGCACATTGGGCGAACCGGGTCCGACATTGGTGCCGTCATTTTTACCCGTCAGCGAATCGACCGAGTTTTGCCGCAGATAACCTTTCTTGGTGGCCGCCTTCACCGCCTCGCGCGCGGTTTCCTCAAAGGTGATCTGGTCAAAGCCCACCGGAACTTCGACGTAAAAAATAATACTGCCGGTGTCCTGGCAGATCGGCTGGGATTTCTGTTTCGCCAGCCCGATGTTCCGCTCGATGATCTTGAAGGCGGACTCGGCAATGGTCCCTTTCTTCTCATTTTCCAGCGAGGTGAGCAGACTTTCATGCACATCGTCGGGAATCTCCGCCGACGCCCGCCGAATTAATTCGATCAACGAATCCTGCAACGCGTTCATGGGGGCGACGGTAAGGTTTGCCCTTGGAGCTGTCAACGCGGGGAACCACGCTCCCGGGCTGCTGGGGTCGCCGGGCGAGCTAGGGGATGGGACCAGACCCGGACGTGGGGAGCGTGGCTCCCTCGCCCCGGGGGGAGAGGGCGGGGTGAGGGGCCGGCTTCGTCCTCGCTCCCCAGCTCCGGAATTCTCCAACTCGCCGCGGGGCCCCTACTCTCCCCCACCGACTTTTAACCATACCGCCGGGTGGGGGGCGCGCACTTTGAACCTGTCGCGCACTTTGAACCTTGAACTTTGGACTCCGAACTTTAATCTCGCCCGACTTATGTCTGCTTCTACCGCACCCACGCTCGTCAAATGGCCGTTTCTGCTCGGCGATCTTTTGTTCATCGGCCTCGCCGCGCTCATCGTGCAAATGAGCGTCCACCCCCTCGCCTTGGGGCAGATCGCCGCCTGTGTCGTGTGCCTCGGCGCCGGTGCCTGGCTCGCCGTGCTTCCCTTTCTCAAGGAACATGACGCCGCCCTCCGCCTCGCTGAATCCGCCTCGTTGAACGACACCGTGGCCCAAATCCAGAATCTGGAATCGGTCGCCAGCCAGGTGGGCAGCGCCACCAGTCAATGGCAGATCGCCCAGGAAGCCAATACCAAGACGGTGGAGGCCGCCCAGGAAATCGCGACCCGCATGACCACGGAAGCCAAGGGGTTTGCCGATTTCATGCAAAAGACCAACGACGCCGAGAAAGGCCACCTGCGGCTCGAAGTTGAAAAGCTCCGGCGCGCCGAGGGCGAGTGGCTGCAAATCCTCGTCCGCCTGCTCGACCACATTTTCGCTCTCTACCAGGCCGGCACCCGTTCCGGACAGCCCGCGCTCACGGAACAATTGGGCCAGTTCCAAAATGCCTGCCGCGATGCCGCCCGGCGCGTCGGGTTGGTGCCCTTCGCCGCGGCACCCGGTGAACCGTTCGACGTGGATCGGCACCAACTCCCGGAAGGTCAGCCGCCCCCCACCGACGTGGCGTTCATCGCGGATACCCTGGCGACCGGCTACACCTTTCAAGGTCAGCCATTGCGGCGGGCCCTGGTATTACTAGCGGCGGTGGAGGAGCCAGCGACGACGACCCCTCCGATGGTGGAAGCCATGGCAACAGAATCATCCAACCCGGAATTGCCATTGCTCGAAACGCCCGTCCCCAATCCCAGCGCCTCGGAAACCTCCCTCCTGCGAAAACCGCGCTCCCTCTAGCCGGGCGGGGAAAGCCAGGGCACCGGTGGTCCGGCCCACACCGGGGAGAGAGCGATGGGCTTCAGGTGAGCCGTTCGCTGTGCCGGAGCGTGAGAAAATGCAGCCAGGTTTGGGTCACCGGCCGGCGGTAAATACGGGCCAGCGCCAGGGCATACAGTTGAATTTGAGGTTGGTAAATCAGGACCTTTTCCGCCCGCGCCTCCGCTTTGAGTTGATCGGTCTTGAAATCGAGCAGCCAGATTTCCGCCGGCCGGATCACCGCCAGATCCACCACGCCTTGCACCACCAGAAACTCGTCCGCCGGCAAGTCCGGAGGGACCGGAAGTTTCAGCGCCGCCAAATCCGCCGGTGACAAACGCGCCGTAAAGGGGAGTTCGCGCTGGACCTGGTCGGCGGTTTGCGCGCGGATGCGACCGCCCAATTCCGACTTCCAAAAATCCATTAACGCCGCGAAATCCAACACCCCGTGTTGCGCCTCGGTAATCAGCCCGCGCCGTTTTATTTCCCCGGCCTGCGCTTGCAGCTCCGCAACGGAACCCGCCTGATCCAGCGACAGCCATTGAAGGAAAAGATGATGGGCGGTGCCGGTTTCCGCCGCAGTCAGCTTCCCTGCCCCGCTCCGGGTGGGATCGGAAACCTCGAGCCGGGGAGCCGGGAAAGTGAACAGCGGACGCGCTTCCTCGCCGTCCTCCTCGAGTTTTCGCCGGCGCAAAACCGACACCGAGGTCTTCGCGGGTTCGCGGGTTGCCGCCGCCGGCGGATATTGCCAGGCCAGGCGTTTTTGGAGCTGCTCGAATTTTACGGGATCCGGCACTTCCAGCTCCGGCGCGGGGCACAATGGTCCCGGATCGGGCGCGGCGGGCGGCGGCTCGTCGCCCCCGCTTTCCCGGTGAATAAACCAGCGGAACAAATCGGTTTGACCCGCGGAACCGGCCGTCCAGTCCGGAGCAGCCGCTTGTCGGGTCCACCAGGGCCCCAGCCAATCAAGGACATTTCGCGCCGCCAGAATTTCGTGTTCGCCCGGCGGGCCGGCCATCGACGAGGACCAGCCCAGCAGTTTATTTTCCGTGATGGTGCCCACCAACAGGAGCGTGTCACGCGCGCGCGTCAGCGCCACATAGAGCAGGCGCAGCTCCTCGCCCAGCGCCTCGCGCCGCTGGCGTTGGCCCGCCAGCCAGTGCGGCAGGCTGCGATAATACCGCCCGTTCAGCAGCGGCTTCACCTGGGGACACAGGCCATAGGTTTCATCGAGGACCACGCCCTCGCTCAGGTCGCGCAGATTAAAATTCTTCCCCAAATTCGCGAGCACCACGACGGGAAACTCCAGCCCTTTGCTGCGATGAATGCTCGTCAAGCGCACGGCATCCGTCGCCTCCGTCGGGGCGGGTTCGCTGGTCAATTCCGCCGCCTGCTGGGCCTCGATAAAGCGAAGAAACCGGGAAAGTCCCTGCCGTTGAAATGGGTCGAACTGCCGCGCCAGCATGTGCAGGCGCCGGACATTCGCCAGTTTTTGCGACCCGCGATCGGTGGCCAGCAGCCAGTCGCCGTAATGGGTTTCGTTCAACACGGCCTCGATCCGCTGCGACAGCGCGGTCTCCCGTGCCATCCGCCGCCAGCGCGCGAAACGCTTCAGGAAGGTGTCGACTTTTTCCCCGGCGCCCGCGGCCGGGGCGGGCGCACCCGCCCCACCCGCCCCACCCGCCCCGGCCTGGCCGGCGCGCCACCGGTTCAAGGCCAGCCAGAAATGGCCCGCCCGGTTGGCCAGCCGGATCTCGGCCAGCTCCGCGAGCGTCAAGCCGACCAGCGGTGAGCGCAACACCGCCAGCAGCGGCACGTCCTGCAGCGGGTTGTCGAGCAGCTGCAGCAAGCTCAACAGGTCGGTGATTTCCGTCCCGTCGAAAAAACCGCCGCGCGCCACCTGCAGCGGCACGCCCTGCCGGTGAAACTCCTTCGCGTAAACCTCCGCCTGATTCGCCGGGGAACGCAGCAGGATCACCATGTCGCTCCACTTCACCTTGCGAAATGACTTATCCCGTTCCTCCCACACCGGGTGCTCCCCGTCCCGCAAGGCGCGCAATCGCTGCGCCACATCCCGGGCCTCCCGCTCCGCTCCCGTCAGCTCGGCCCGGTCGGCCAGCCCGTCCGCCCCCGCGCTGTCGTCCACCGGCCCGGCCACCGCCCGGTCGGCAACCCGCAGATGCACCTCCACGCACGGGGCCGGATCCGCGCGGCGGGATAATGGCGACCGCGCCGTCGGCGCGCCAAACACCAGCGCCGCCCCGGCGCCATAGCTCACGCCCCCCACCGACTCCCGCATCAACTCCGCAAACAAGGGGTTGATGAAATCCAGGAGCGCCTCGCGACTGCGAAAATTATCCGCCAGCGCGATCACCCGGCCCGCGCGCGGGTCCTCCCAGCTGGCCTGATAACCCAGAAAAATGTGCGGGTTGGCCAGGCGAAACCGGTAAATGCTCTGCTTGACGTCGCCCACCAGAAAGCGATTCGCGTGCTCGCCCGCGCCACCGACGGCTTCAATGATCTTATCCTGCGCCGCGTTGATGTCCTGATATTCGTCCACGAAAACAAACTTGAACTGGCGACGGAATTGTTCGGCCAGCGCGGTGGGCCGGCCCCGGGCCTGGTCCCATAGCAGCCGCAGCGCACACTGCTCGAGGTCGTGAAAATCCACCCCGCCCTGCGCCCGCTTGGCGGCGGCGAACTGGCGTCCGAACTCCCCGGCCAGCAGCAGCGCGGTTTCCATTTGACCCCGCACCCAGTGCCAGTCCTGGGCCAGGGGATCGAGGCCGTCAGCCTCCACCGCGAGCGAGTGCAAAAACTCGCCTTCCCGGTAAAAATCCGCCAGGGGTTCAAAGAATTTACCCTTCGTCCCCCGCGGCCAGTCGCGATTGGCCGCCACGACTTCCGCCAGCATTTCTGCGGCGACCGCCAGTTCCGGCAGCTCCGGCCCCACCGCCAGCCGGTCGGCGAGCGCGTGCGCCTTGATGTTTTCAACCGGCTGGGCGCGCAATCGCGGCCGCCAGCGCGCGCTCCATTCCGCCAAGCCGGTCCGCAGCCAGCCGCGCCAGCGGGCCGGCTCCGCTTGCCGGCAGTGCGCCAGCTCGCGCTCCCACCAGCCCGCCGGATCCGCCAGCGTCTGCGTGTAGTGGTGCAGCTTCAGCAGCAGCTCGCGGATGGCCGGCTCCCGTCCGTTTGCCTGGCCCTCGATCAATGCCACCACGGACTCACTGAAGGCGCCCGTGCCGGTATAATGCGGATGCAGGACCTCATCGAGGGTTTCCTCCTGCAGCATTTTCGCCTGCTCCTCCGGCAGCACGGTGACTTGCGGATCGAACTCGAGTTCGTAGAAATGCTGGCGGATCAGCTGAAAACAAAATCCGTGCAGCGTGCCGATGCGCGCGGTTTCCAGAAGCGCCAGCTGCTCCTCGATCCGAATGCGGCGCGGGCCCGGGGGCGGGCGGTCCAATTCATCCTCGAGCCGCTGGCGGATGCGCTGCCGCATTTCCGTGGCCGCCGCCTCGGTGAAGGTGACCATCAGGATTTCATCCAGGCCCGCGGGAGACTCCGCCGCCAGCACCCGCGCCACGCAACGCTCCACCAGGGTGCGGGTTTTACCGGCGCCCGCGCCCGCCACCACCAGGACATTGCCGGTGGCCGCCAGGGCGCTCTGCTGCGCAATGGTGAACTCACTCATGCGTCGGCTCCCGCAAGGCCCGGTAGGCATGGGTCCACGGATCAATGCGACAAATGGCGCGGTAATCGCAATATTCGCAGGGCTTCTTCGCGCCGTGCTGATAGGGATCAACCTGCGCGTCGCCGGAAAAAATGCGCTCGCCCATTTCCTGCAGCTGCCGCTCCACCGTGTCGAGCAGGCGCAGCAGCTCCTCGTGCGACACCGAATCCGCCCGCCCCTGGTGCAGGTTGCCTTTGCTGGTTAGCTCGTAATTAAACTGATCGCCCGCCCGCTTCACCCCCGCCGACCAGGGGCGGCGGTCGAAATGGACCAGCTTACCCGCATCGAACCGTCCGCTGTGCCGGTAAGCCAGCGCCCGGGCCTGTTGATCGGCCAGCACTTCGGTCCGGTTCGCCCCGCGCTCGTACTGGCCGCGCAAGCTGACGTAAAAGACGCCCGCAGGAATCAGCGTCGCCACCCCGAAAACGGGCTGCGGATCGGCGAGCCTTCGCAGCACATTCAAATAGGCCGGGAGTTGCAGCTGCACGCCGTTGGCGAGCAGCCGGGCATCGATTTTTTGGGCGCCGGATTTGTAGTCCAGCACCACGCAAAGCGCACGGTCACGGTCCGGCAGAAGGAAGAGATCAACGCGGTCGATGACGCCCTGAAACAGCAGCTGCCGGCCCGCCGTCAACGGAACTTTCCAGGCCGGAATCGCCCCCTCCTGATCCGCGAAGCGCAGCTCCGCCACCACGGGATCAAACTCGTACTGCGCCATCCAGCGCACCAGCGTCTCAATGAAATCCTCCAGCCCGGCCGCGAGCTGGCGCGCCCGGAACCGGTCGCGCGCGGAGGCGGCCAAAACGCCCCCCGCGAAGATCGGCAGCAATTCTTCCGCGATCTGCCGCACGCGTTGGCGCGCCTCCTCCGGGGAAACGTCGCGCCAGCGCTTGTTTTCTCCGCGCAGCCGCTCATGAAATTCCTTCAAAATCTCATGCTGAAATGAACCCGTGGCCCGCACGTCGGCGTCAAATTGCTTGCGCTCCTGCGCGCGCAGGCCGGAGTGGACAAAAAACCGGAACGGACATTCGGCGAATTTTTCCAGGCGGGTGACCGAGGTGCGCAGCTCCGGGCCGTAAAGTTTAGCCACGAGCGCGGCGGGGATCGAACCATCGCCGGGCGCGGCCAGGCCCGCCAGCCGTTCCCGCAGCGGAGCCAGCGCCGGCCAGCCGGCCAAAAGGGGCGATGGCTCCGCAGCCACCTGCGCGCGCAGCAGCGGCGCAATGAGGTCGCTCAGGTGCTCACTGTCCAGCCAGTCGGTGGCCGCACGCCATTCCTCCAGTTCAAGCGCCGGAAACATCCGCTGCAAATGCGCCAGGAACGGCGACGGATTGAGTTTGTGATCGGCCTCGTTGAAGGCGGCGCACGTGAGCACCAGCCGGCGCCGGGCCCGCGTGCAGGCAATGTAGCCAAGATACCGCTCCTGGCCCAGTCGCTGCCGGGCGTCGGGGCCAAGAAAATAATGGGCCGGATCCAAGCCGGACAACGTCTGCCGGTCCGCCTCGGTCAGCAGGATACCGGGCGCCGGCGGGGCGGGGAAGATCCCTTCGTTGACCCCGAGAATCAGGGCGAGTTGCAGATCCGGATTGCGCGAACGATCAATCGCGCCGATCAGCACCTCGTCCAGCACCGGCGGGATGACCCCGACGGAAAGACCACCCAGCCCGGCCTCCAGGATGGGCAGCCAATCGCGCACCGGCAATGGCTCGGCAGCAAAGGCGAGCTCGAGATTTTCCAGCCACTCAATCATCTGCTGATACACGGTCAGGTGAATCACCGCCGGCCGGGGGGATGGCTCGGATGCCGCACCGCCAGCGGGCGGCAGGCTCCACTCCTCCAGCTGCGTCGCGATCTCCATTTCCCGCCAGAAATTTCGCAGCGCGGCGGCGAGCTGCGCGCCGTTCGGCAATGGGTGGGCGCCGGTCAACGCATCGGCCAGCCGCAGAAAAGCGGGCACCAGCCGCTGCCGCAGAGACTCCAGCCGCCCGTCGAGAGCCGCCTCCCCGCCCCCCCCCGTTGGCAACGGGTTTTGCCAGGCCGCGCGCCCTTCCCAGCCGCGCGCCAGAGCTTCATTTTCCAACTGGTCGAGCAGTGTTTCATCGGCCTGGACCAGGCCGGATTTCAAAGCGCCAAACCAGTCTTCCTGCCGCCAGCCAAACGCCGCCAGGCGCAGCGCGAAGCGCGTCAGCTCGGCCAGCGGGTGGTGCGTCACCGGCTCCCGACGATCCAGGAAAAAGGGAATGTCATGACGCACAAAAACGCGCCGCAGCACATCGTGATAGCCCTCCAATGACCGCACCAGCACGGCGCAATCACGATAGCGGCCGCCGGCACGCACGTGGCGCAAAATTTCGTGGGCGGCCAGCGTGGCCTCGCCCTCCGGGTTGGTGCAGCGGGCCAGGCGCAGGGCCGCCGAAGCCACCGGCGCAGACGGCTCCGGATTCGACCAGTGCGCTTCCAGATGCGCCAGGGCCGGGCTCTCCGCGAAACGATTGCGGACCGGATCCCGCCGCAGGTGTTCCACGACGCCGCAGTAATCCGGCCGGGCGGCCAGCCGGGCCTGACAGCGCCGAAAGCTCTGCGCCACGACGGACGCCGGGGAGAACCACGACAGCTCGTCCGCCGGATCGGGGACCTGTTCCAGGCAGAACGCCAGCGTGGCCTGCTCGCATTGGGGAACCAGGGCCGCTAGGAACTCCAGCTCCTGGGGGGTCATTTCCGCGAAGCCATCCAGCCAGAGGCCGGCGAAGCGAATGACCGGGCGTTCCTGGCCCGCCGGCGGCTGCCGCAGGGCATGGGTCGCCCAGTCCAGCAGACAATTCGCGTCCTGGAGCTGGTGGGCTTTCAACCATTCCTGGTAAGCGCCGAGCAGCAGCGCGAAGTCATGGAGTTTGTCCTGCAGGGATGGCGGAGCACCCGGACGGGCCGCCCACGCCAGCAAACTTTCCGGCGCAAGCCGGTGCCGTTGGAATTCGCGCAGGAGCAGGCTGAGTTGCTGCGCGAACCCGGGCAGCCGCGCCGTGGCGCGAAAGAGTTTCAGCTCCCCTTCCCGCTGCGCCAGGAGGGCGCGCAGCACCATCAGGCGGCCCTCATCGCCCAGCAACCGTGGCGGCGCTGCGGGAAACTCCGCCAGAATAAACTCCGCCAGCCGTTCGAAGGAAAGAATCTGCAACCGCGTGTAGCCGGGCAATGTGCCCTCCCCCAGCAACTGGCGCTCCAATTGAAAGGTGGCCTGCTTGGGGGCGAGCAGCACCAGCGGGGCGCCTTCCGCCGCACGGGCAAGTTCCGCCCGGATTTCCGCCAGGCAACGAAACGTCTTGCCGCTGCCAGCGGGGCCGAGGAGAAAACGCGTGTGCACAATCCTTTTTCGCGCAAACCAGCCTCAAACGAGGTCGTCCCGGCGGTGGCTAAACCTCCACGGCCTGGCCCGGTTCCGGTTGAATCACCTTAATTTTCGGATGGCGCGTGCGGATTTGATCCTCGAACCAATGCCGGGAATCGTTGTCGCCGTGGCCGAGCAGCACGGCCCGGGGCGAAACCTGGCCAACAAAATCCAGCAACTCCTCGCGATTGGCGTGGGCCGTGAGATCGAAGTCCTGCAACTCGCACCGCTTGGTCACCTCCCCGGCGCTGCCGCTGAACACAAATGTTTCCCCATGCTGGGCCGCCTTGAGCCGGCCGCCCGGCGTGCCGGGATCGGCGTAGCCCACAAAGAAAATGGCCTGCTTTTCGTCGCCGATCATGCGGGCGGCGAGGTCGTGCGCGGCGGTGTTCTCGCTCATCATGCCGGCGGTGATAACAAAGATGCGGCCCCCGGTGAGCCTCATGCTCTCGGCCTGGCCCTTTTCGAGCACGACCAGATTAAGCGCCTCATTCAGCTGCAGGCTGCTGTGCTGGCGATGGGTGCGGCTCGCTTCCAGATCGTAAATCTCGGTGAACACCCGGCCCAGTCCGCCAATGTAGATGGGCTGCTGTTTTACCTTCCCGGCTTGCATCAACAGGGCGAGCAGCGCCAGGATTTCCTGGGTGCGCCCCAGCGCAAACGTCGGAATCAACACGCAGCCTTTGCGTTTGATGACCCGCTGGATGGCTTCCGCCAGCCGCTCAATTTCCCCTTCCCGTGTGAATCCGGGCGGGGTGGCCCGATTGCCGCGGGTGGTTTCCATGATCAGCACGTCGGCCTTCACGTCTTCAAAACGCGCGCCCTTCAGGATGGTCTGGTCGCGGAAAGCAACGTCGCCCGTGTAAAAAAGCGTCTCCTTCTGCCCGCGCAGCATGATGCCGGCGGAGCCGAGGGCATGCCCGGCATCGTAGAACTCCAAGGTGGGTGAGGGCGCGCCGCTGCGGGTCTTATGATGGGCCGCCCACTCGATCTCGCGATTGTAGCGGAACCCCTGAAAAATCGGGGCCAGATCATCCACCTCATCGTGGGTGAAGAGCGGATATTCCTTGATCCCCAATTCCTCGCGCTGACGTTTCATCACGTTCACCGAATTGTGCAGCACGCGTTCCACGAGAAAATAGCTCAAGTGCGTCATCAGGACATGCGCCTTGGGAAATTGTCGCAGCGCCACCGGCAACGAACCCACGTGGTCGTGATGGCAATGGGAGATCGCAATCGCGTCCAACTCCTCTTTCTTGATCAAATTGTAAAGCGGAAGACTGTCGAGTCCTTCACGTTTGGGATGGGTGCCGGCGTCCATCAGGATCCGGTGACCCTCGGTTTCTACAAACCAGGCACTGGCACCGATATCCGAAGCGGGATTCAGGTTAATAATTCGCATTCCCACGATTCAGCCACGAAAAGGAGCCATTGAACATGAAAAACGAAGCCTAATTTCTGCCGGGAACCCGCCTCCTGACCAAAAACCACCCGAACCCAACGGGGCGTCACCCCCAACTAAGTTTGAACAAATCTCCCGCGCACCGGTCTTAACCAAACAGTTGGTTTGGTTGTCAGGGTTAGGCGGACGGCGCGAGCCGTCCGCCATTTTTTCAGGCTGAATTCCAGCCGCTGAATTTATTTATTACCGACTACCAACCAACCGGTTACTTCCCACCCAAACGCTTTAACATCTCGGTCTGCATCATTTCCTGCTGGTTCGTGTATTTCTTGAAGCCAACCGGGGCCTCAAAAAGCTTGGCATCGGGTTTGGAAAATTTGATGTCCTTGTAGCGCATCACCACGGTGGTGCCCTGTTGTTCCTGAAGTTCAACTTGAATGGGAAAATCCTTCATATCGGTTGCGTTCCAAGAGGTGGCTTCGCTTTTCTTGCCCGCTTCATCGGTCACCGTTACCCGGTTCTTGACGCAGGGGTGGCCGTCGATCGTCTCCTTCCCTAGTTCTTTCTTCTCCATTTTAAGGTTCGCATCGGTCAAGGGTGGCTGAGCCACCTCCAGGAATGCCTTCAAACTGGGATAAACCAGTAACGTAACTTTCTTTTCAGGCATGTTTAGGACGATGTTGATGTCCATCCCCATCTGCTTGAGCTGCGCGACCACCTCGGGCGGGATTTGAGCGCTCTTCATTTGCGTCAAATCCATTTCCATCCGCGTCTTGTTTTCGAGCATGGCGAAATTAACCGTGCCACTCATCATCTCCTTCTGTCCCGCTTGCAGCACGCGCATTTCTGCCTTCGCCGAGAAGGATTTGACGTCGCCAAACATTTTCAGCATGGTCGGATTCATGCCCGAATTGGGTCCGCCTGGCCCTCCTTGTGCCTGGGCGGCTGGCCCCGAATGGAGCAAGGTAGCAATCGCTAAAACCAGACCGCGAACTACGTAGTTTTTCATCATGAGCCTAAATTGATTGGAGTTATTGAGCGAATTCCGGTGGAGAATACTCACGGCAGGGTTTTCCGCCAGTAGAAAATAGCGGGCGGGAAAACGGCTGATCCTCGAGCGTTTTTACGACTTTTGTTGGTTGACACCCGCCCCCGTCAAAATTAGTGTCCGCCCCTGTCTTGATGACCGAAGCAGGCCGTGCTGGCCTGCGGGCGTCCAGGAACCCGAGAGGAAGTGAAATAGTTTTGACCGAAATTAAATTAAAAAAAGGCGAACCCGTCGAAAAAGCGTTGCGCCGTTTAAAGAAGCGGATCGACCGCGAAGGCACTTTGAAAGAAGTGCGCAGCCACCGGCATTTTGAAAAGCCGAGTGAACGCAAACGCCGCAAGATGAAAGTTGCCCGTTTCTCGGCGATGCTCAGCGCGCGCTACGCGGATCTTTAATCCTTTGAACCTCCGGGGCCGGGTGCAGTCTGTTCCGAACATATCGCACCCGGCTTTTTTATGTATTCTTTGTCCACCTGCTGGAATTCCCACCGTCACACGGACGGTCGCGCCATGCTGCGGGAAATCCGTGAGCTGGGCTTCGAGTATGCCGAGCTAAGCCACGGCATTCGCATCAGCCTCCTGCCTGGCATCCTGGAGGCGGTGGAGGCCGGCGAGATCCAAATCTCCTCGCTCCACAATTTCTGCCCGCTCCCCATCGGCGTCAACCACGCCGCGCCCAATATTTTCAAGTTCACGGCCTCGGAAGAACGGGAGCGGGATAGCGCTTGGCGCTACTCGGTGCGCACCATCGAGACCGCCGCACGCGTCAAAGCCCGGCTCGTCGTGCTGCACATGGGGTCCATTCCCATGCGCGACTACACCGATAAGCTGGTGGACCTCCTCGCCGCCGGCCAGAAGGAGACGGACCGCTACCAGCGGCTGTGCGAGGAGGCTGAAATCAAACAGGAACAGAAAAAGGAAAAATACGTCCAGCGCGCGGCCGAGATGCTAAAGCGCCTCGATGAAATCGCCACCACGCATGGTATCAAGCTCGGCGTGGAGAACCGTGAAGCCCTCGAGGAAATCCCCTTGGAACGGGATTTTAAGAGGTTCCTCCGAGACTTCCCCGCCGCCGGGGTCGGCTATTGGCACGACACCGGCCACGCACAAATCAAGGAAAACCTGGGCTTCATCCAGCACGCGCAACACCTGGAATCCATGGCCGACCGCTTGTTTGGCTTTCATCTCCACGATGTGCGCTATCCCGCCCAGGACCATTGCCCACCCGGCACGGGCATGATCAATTTCTCCGCCCTCAAACCGTTCGTTCGCCCGGAACACCTCAAAGTGTTTGAACTCAGCCCCGGTGTGCCCGTCGAGGATTTGCGCCGCGGCGTGGCCTATTTGAAAAATCTCTGGGGCGAGGAGTGAAAACCCGGCGCAACATCTGGGGCCTCGTCTGGCGATTGGGTTTGTGCGGGCTGCTCCTGCTCTGGATTTGCCACGCCAT
This sequence comes from Verrucomicrobiota bacterium, assembly GCA_043742955.1. Classification (GTDB taxonomy): domain Bacteria; phylum Verrucomicrobiota; class Verrucomicrobiia; order Limisphaerales; family JAYTXL01; genus JAYTXL01. The sequence continues at coordinate 17,957 of JAYTXL010000412.1, forward strand.
CTTCACCAATGAAGGGCGCCTCGCCTTGCACAAGCAGGGTCTGGACTGGAACCAACTCGCCCGCGCCGAACAATGGCAGGCGGCCTGGACCCACGGCCCCCGGGAGCTCTGGCACACGCTGCGCCTCGTCCACCCCGCCGCCTTCGCGCTCTCCGTGGCGCTGATGGGCTCGACGATTCTGCTGGGGGTCATCCGCTGGCGCCTGGTTTTGCGGGTGCAAGGTTTGGAGCTGCCCTTCATCCGCGCCGGCGAGATCTCGCTCGTCGCCCATTTCTTCAACTCGTTCCTCCTCGGCTCCACCGGTGGCGACTTGATGAAGGCCTATTATGCCGCGCGCGAAACGCATCACAAGAAAACCGAGGCCGTGACGACGGTCTTCGTGGATCGGTTGATCGGCCTGTTCTCCATGCTGCTCTTTGCCTGCCTCATGGTGCTGCCGAACCTCGCCCTGCTCTTCAACCATGAGCGGCTCGTGGCCATCGCCTGGCTGATCATCGCCATGTTCCTGGGCTGCGGACTCCTGGTCTATCTCGCGTTCTGGGGCGGCCTCTCCCGACGCTGGCCGTCGGCGCGCGCCTGGTTCCGCCGATTGCCCAAGGGCGAAATGCTCGAGCGCTCGCTCGAATCCTGCCGGCAGTTCGGCCAGCACCGGGCTTTCCTCGCCGAAACATTGGGAATTTCAATGGCGCTCAACGCCCTCTGCGTTCTGCAAGTCATCACCCTGGCGTGGGGGTTGCAGCTCACGATTTCTCCGCTCGCCCTGTTCGTCATCGTCCCCATGATCATCTGTATTTCCGCGCTGCCCATCACCCCCAGCGGCCTCGGCGTGCGCGAAAATCTCTTCGTCCTCATGCTGTCGGTCCCGGAAATCCACGTCGGCGAAACCCAGGCCCTCTCCCTCTCCCTCCTCGCCTATGCCGGCAGCTTCATCTGGAGTTTGATCGGCGGTGTTTTCTATGTCAGCCTCCGGGAAAGCCAGCACCTGGCGGAAGTTACCGAGGCGGACGCTGCGGATGCTTCCTAGCCCCGCCGGCAGCCATCCCATGACCCTACGTTCCTTGGCGCTCGAAATCGCGCACCGATTGCAGGCCGCCGGCTTCGCCGCGTATTGGGTCGGCGGCTGCGTCCGCGACCAGTTGCTGGGTCAGGAACCCCACGACTACGACCTCGCCACCAACGCCACCCCCGATCAAATCGAGACGGTATTCCCCCGCACGATTCCGGTGGGACGCAAATTTGGCGTGCTGCTCGTGATTCAAGGGGGACAACCGTTTCAAGTCGCCACCTTTCGCACCGAAACGGATTATCAGGATGGCCGCCACCCCGGGCAGGTGACGTTCTGTGATGCGCAGGCCGACGCCCGCCGCCGTGATTTCACGATCAACGGCCTGTTCTTCGATCCCATCGCCGGCACCCTCCACGACTGGGTGGGCGGGGAAACCGATCTGCGCGCCCGGATTCTGCGCACCATCGGCCCGCCGGAAACACGCTTCGCCGAGGATCATCTGCGGCTCCTGCGCGCCGTGCGGTTTGCGGCCCAGCTTAATTTTCAAATGGACGCGGACACCCTGACCGCCGTGCAAGCCAATGCCGACCGGATCTCCACCGTCAGCGCCGAGCGCGTGCGCGACGAACTGCTGAAACTATTCCGCCCGCCCCACGCGGCGCGCGGCCTGGATTTGCTGCGGGAGAGCGGCTTGCTGGCCGCAGTGCTGCCAGAGATCGTCGCGACGATCACCTGCGAACAGTCGCCCGACTTTCACCCCGAGGGCACGGTGTACAACCACCTGCGCAAGATCCTGGAGCAGCTGCCCGCCGACGCCGCCCCTGCCCTGCCGTGGGCCGCGCTGTTGCACGACGTGGCCAAGCCCGTGACCGCAACGCGGGATTCCGCCACGGGCCAGATTCATTTCTATGGCCACGAAAAAGTGGGCGCGGAGATGGCGGAGACGCTGCTGCAACGGCTCAAATTTCCCCGCCAGCAAACGGAAGAAATCGTGGCGTGCGTGTTGCAACACATGCAGTTCAAGGACGTCCGCCAGATGCGCAAGGCCACCTTGCGCCGGCTCCTCTTGCGGCCCACCTTTCCGCTGGAGCTGGAGCTGCATCGCCTGGACTGTCTGGGCTCGCACGGGCGGCTGGATCACTATGATTTTCTGGTGGCCGCCAGCGCGGAACTCCAGGCGCAGCCGGCCCTGCGCCCGCCGCTGATCGGGGGCGCGGATTTGATTGCGCTCGGCATGGCCCCCGGCCCGCAGCTGGGCGCGCTCCTGGCCGAAATCCGGGAGCAACAATTGCAGGACGAACTCACCACCGCCGACGAGGCGCGCGCCTGGGCGCGTGAAAAACTGCGCCCCGCCGGCACCCCGTAAACTGCCCCACCGGCGGCCGGGGGGGGGATCAAGCAGAGCTCCTCCTTAAATCCCGGCGCCGGGAGCAAGAGCAAGCCCAAACAAAGCGACCCGCCATTGGCGCACCCTGCCGGCAGAATGGCATTCACCGCATTCGTTATCACTCATAAGAACCCTTTCCGCTGGGTTGGTTCGGGCGGTCCGGGACGGTTTATGGCTGGCGAATCAGTCGCTGGAGATTTATTAGCGCCAGATGAATCCGGGCAATCTCAGGAAGCGCAACGCCCGGTTGATCGTCCTTAGGAAAATACCAGCCAGGCTGGCTTGCGCGCGCTGCCAGGAGGTTTGATTGCTGGGGGCAGGCGCGAGGCGGACGCTGCCCGTCATTTCGTGAGTAGGCCTTTCCCGCCTGGCTTTCTCGATCACCAACAGGCTGTCCTAATAGTGAATGGAACCCACGGACTGCGTAAAACTATTGAGGCGAAGCGCACCCTGTTCCGAGTGGTACGCGTTGAGCTGATCGATAAACGATTTGCTGTATTCGATGAACGTTCCCCGGCGCCGATAACCGCCGCCAAACTCCAGGGCATAGGAAGTGTGCAGATCCTCCGCCAGATAAACGCCGTCTGACTTTACATGGTCAAACATTTCTTCGAAGGTGACGATTTGTTGAATCATCGTGTGGCCACCATCATCAATGAGAATGTCGCATTTTGGAATCATGGCCTTCAATTTCCGCAGAAATTGCTTATCCGACTGGGAACCGATGAAAATCTTGATATTCTCTTCTTCCAGCGCTTTGCAAAGCGGGTTGATATCCACGCCGTAAATGGTGGCTCGATTTCCAAAATAGTGTTTCCACATCTGCAGGCTTCCACCCTGCGCCACGCCGATCTCCAGGATGGTGATTTCTTTACCCCTGAATCTGGAAAAATGCCTTTCGTACACCTCAAAATAGTGGGTCCATTTATGAATCATCCGGCCCTGGTTTTGCCGAAAAATCGTTTCCAGATCATGCATGGCATTTTATTGGAGCAAGGCGAAAAGGGGGTCAAACTAAAAAGGGGTTAAACTTTGGCAATGACATGGTTCCATCCAGCGTCTATTTGCAGCGGCTTGGCTTTTCCGCGATGGAATCCACGGTGGCGGTCCACACAAATGGTTTGGGGTCGGTATTCCAAGCCGCGAGAAACTCCTCAATCGCCTTTTTCAAATCGTCAACGCTGACAAAAACTCCGCGCCGAATGCGTTTACCTGTCCACTCTCCAAACCAACGCTCGACTCAATTCAGCCAACTTGAACTCGTCAGAACAAAATGAGAAATGAAGCGGGGATGGCGTTTAAACCAGCTTTGAGATCTCGGATGCGCGTGGGTGCCATAGTTGTCCATCACCACCTGCAACTTCAGATCGCCAGCAAACTCTTCGATAAGGTGTTTGAGAAACTTCAAGAACTCCTGGTGGCGATGCCGCGCGTAGCATTGTCCGATCACTTTTCCTTGCGCGAACTCAGTGCGGCCACGAGCGTCGTGGTCCCATTTCGTTTGTAGTCGTGGGGCATCGTTCCAATCGCATGAAAAACGACGGGGCGCGAGTAATCAAACTCAACGACCTGTTTCAAATCTCGGGCTGGCAGCACCAACTCCCCGGGAAACCGTTCCAACCCGGCGTGGATATCTACCGGCGCTATGGTGATGGGCGTGTTGGGCGAACCCAATCTCTGCGAAAGCCCGCGCGAGATCACCGCGTTTGGCGGCTGGCGTGCGTACACCGCCTCGCTGGCTCCGGTTAACCGACCGAGTTGGACCGGGAGCAGTGCGGTTACCGGTGGTTGAATTGCCGAGCTGGGTTTGGCATATTCGCTCGGAATATGAACCCGACGCCAAAGCAACCCGCCCTGCTCAGTCCCATGAAATCACTCCTCCTGGCCCTACTACTGACCGGCCATGCGCCGTTGCAGGCGACCGAAAAGCCCATGGTTCTATGGCCGGAAGGCGCGCCTGGCGCACTCGGTACGGCGGCGAAAGATATCCCGACGCTCACGCCCTATTTTCCGTCGAAAACCAATGGCGCCGCGATGTTGTTGATTCCCGGCGGCAGCTACAGCGGCATTTACGAGGGACAGGCGGAGCCCTTCGCCCTCTGGCTCAACGAGCAGGGCATCACCGTCTTTGTGCTGCGCTACCGGCTCGGCAGTGCGGGTTATCGGTACCCGGCGCAA
>JAYTXL010000413.1:0-26232 GCA_043742955.1 Verrucomicrobiota bacterium
GCCCAACTCTCCCTGGTTAAACATCGAATCCTGCCCGATTGGAATTACACCCTTTACCCAAGGAAAAATCCGAATTAATTTTTGCACAAGCCCTAAGAGCCTGTTTGAACCCGAATTCAAAGATCGATTCCACCGGCGAACAAGGGGCGCGGCCTCGTCACCTTCCCGCCGCGTTGCCCTTTCAGAATTCGGGCTTAATACTTCTTGGAAAACTTTTTTTGAGACTCGGCCTCGTTGTTCGTCACGGGCGTCGGGGCGGAAGGTGCCGGGGCCGGGCGGGCGGGCGGTTCGGGCTCAGCGGTGGGGGCTGGGTTCAGCGCTGCCGGAGCCGGGCTGACGGTGGCGGCAGGGCCGCCCGTGACGCCGACGAAGGCCATGCGCAACGCCATCAAGCTTTGTTTTAGCAGCCCGTCCTCGCGCGGGTCCAGATTGCCCTTCGTCTTGACTTCGAGCATTTCCAGCTGGTCGATGAACATTTTCGCCGATTCGACATCCTGGAATATTTCACCTGTTTCGGGGTGAGGCACCTTGCCGAGCAGCATCAGAGCCATGTTGGTTTGCTGGATGACCATGTGGGCGAAAAGCGCGGACATGATTTCCTCACGGCTGGCGGGCGGCTCGTGTTGATCAGACAAGGGCAGGTTACTCATGATCCTGATCTTTTCGGTTGCGCCGGATTTCCGCCATCAAAAAATGAATCAAATGTTTCAGGCGATCTTCGACCCTGACCGTTTCGAGGATGGTCTGTCGCTGGGTGGAGCTGGGCAGCAGAGTCCGCGAAACGAGGTCAGCGAGCTGATCCGGGGGATTAAGTTCGATCAGCTGGTCCAGAGCCTCCTCCAGGGAAGGCGGGGCCTCTCCAACGGTCTTAGCCGGATTGAGTTGCGACAGATGTTGCACCAGTTGGGGTTGGATGGGGCCGGATTGCTGGAGTCGTTCCACCACCAGTTCGCGCATTTTGAGCAGCAAGGCATCCACGACGACGTTGTCCATCGGGGTGGCGGGGAGGGTGTGGACGGGATGGATCCGATAGGGGCGGTAGCGCGTGGCCCGGCCCAAGCCGACGCGGGTGATGCCTTGCAGGAGCACGAGCGACGTGCCGTCCTCGTTCTTGCGGGCGGCGCGGATTAGTCCCAAGCCCGCCACCGCCATCGGGGTTTCGCGGACACGCCCGGGTTTTTGCATGGCGACGGAGAACATGCGGTGGGTGGCAAGGGCATCCGCGAGCATGCGCCGGTAGCGGGGTTCAAAGATGTAGAGAGGGAGCACCGCATTGGGGAACAGGGTGGCGTTGGCCAACGTCATTACCGGAACTTCGCTCGGCAGATCCATGAATAGATACTAGGCTGGAACGTCTTTAAATCAAGCGTTGGATGTGAACTTGCCAAACGGGTTCAACTCCTTCATGGTCACCGTGCGAATATGAAAAATAAAGCGCCCGTCATCATCTTGGTTGTGGTCTGTCTCATTTTAGCCGGGGTGTTGTTGCAACAGCACAATCAGGCGGTCGATCAGAAAAAGACGGACGACAAGAAAATCGACGACTTCAGCAGCGACCTTATAAAGACCAAGTCCCAGCTGGAGGAACAGAAGAAAGTAAACGACTCGCTGGATGCCGACCTCAAGAGCAAGCAGGATAGCCTGGTGGCCAAAGCCAATGAGCTTACCAGTGTTTCCGCCAAACTGGCGGCCGAAACAGCGGCCTTGGAAAAGACCCGGGCCGAAGCTAAAACCGCTGCTGAGGCGGCGGCCGCCGCCGCCGCCGCCGCGGCGGAAGCGGATCGTCTGTCCAAACAGGAGATCGCCAAGCGCGACACGAAGATTACGGAACTGGAATCGACGCAGGCCGACCTCAACAAACAGATGGCTGACTTGAAAGGCTCGATTGATAATCTCTCCAAGAAGATCACCGATACCGAGAAGGAATTGGCGACCACCAAGGGCGACAAGGCGTTCCTGCTGAAGGAGCTTAAACGTCTGCAAGGAGAAAAGGCCGAGTTGGAGAAGCAGATGCACGACCTGGCCTTCCTGCGGGAACAGGTGAAGAGTTTGAAGTCCGAACTCTCGCTGAAGAACCGGATTGAATGGATCAAGCGCGGTCTCTATGGGGAAAAGAAAGGCTCACAGCTTTTAAATGAGGGCATCAAGCCGGCCGCCGCCAAGACTAATTACAATCTCAACGTGGAAATCAAGAAGGATGGAACCGGCCGGGTCATTCCGCCGGCAACCAACGCCCCGCCTGCGACTCCTCCGGCCCCGAAATGAGCCGGATCAACCTGCTCGCGGACGCACATGGCCGCGTCATGCGCGACCTCCGGGTCAGCGTAACGGATCGGTGTAACTTCCGTTGCCTCTATTGTCTCCCCGAAACCGAGGAGGCCGCCGACTTCTACCGTGGCAAATTCGATGCGCTCAACAATCCCCAGCCGATTGCGGTCACCATCGCGCGGGAATGGAAACCCAAGTCGCAACTCCTCACGTTTGAGGAGATCGAGCGGGTCGTCCGGTTAGCGGTGGGTTGGGGGATTCAGAAAATTCGTGTCACTGGCGGCGAACCATTGCTGCGCCACGGGGTCGAGGATTTAGTCGCCCGGCTCGCACCCATTCCCGGGGTGCAGGATTTGGCGATGACGAGCAACGGGTTTCTGTTCTTGGAGAAGGCGGAATCATTGCGGCGGGCAGGATTGCGGCGCATCAGCTTCAGCATGGACTCGCTGGACGCCGGCAATTTCAAAAAAATCACGGGGCGTGACGGCCTGGCGCAGGTGCTCGCCAGCATCACCAGGGCCCGCGAACTCGGCTTTGCCCCGGTGAAGGTGAACGCCGTGGTGATCCGTGGCATCAACGACCATGAGATCGAGGCGCTGGCCGAGTTCGCCCGCGCGGAAGATTTGAGTTTTCGCTTCATTGAATTCATGCCGCTCGATTCGAGCCGCGCCTGGCTCAAGGAACTGGTGGTGCCGGGCCGGGAGATATTGCAACGCCTGCAGGCGCGACACGCATTGCGACCGGTGGTGTCCATGAATAAATCGGAGACCGCCAAGCGTTGGAGCTTTGCCGATGGCCGCGGCGAGATTGGCATCATCGCGCCGGTGACGGAGGCGTTTTGCGGCCACTGCAACCGGCTGCGGCTGACTGCGGACGGAAAACTCCGCACCTGTCTATTCAGTTTGGGTGAGCATGATTTGAAACCGATGTTGCGCGGCGGCGCGAGCGATGAGGAGATAGGCGACCGCTTGCGTTCGATTGTCTGGCAGAAGGAGGAGCGTCATCACATTGGTGAACCGGATTTCGTGCAGCCGGAGCGAACAATGAGTTGCATTGGTGGATAGTGCCAACGCGTGGTCCCTTTGGACACCGCAGAGCTTTAGGCCAGTCCGGTCTGGCGGAACCAGACGGCCGGCCGGCAATTAGTCGGCGCTGCGTGGTTTATTTTCCCGCAGTGGGCACGCCCCAGTTTTCATTGAAAAATCCCGCCGTGGCGATGCCGCCCGGCAGGCGCGGAGTGACCGGCTTGCGGATATCCACGATCGCGAAATCAGGGAGCTTTGAAATCTGCCGGGCATTGTTCAGGTAATCATATTCGCGGAAAGTGAATCCGCTGTTGAGCACGATGTATTTCTTCGGGTTGAGCGGATTCGGATAAATCAGCACCGGCACGTGACTCGCCGCCGCAAACGTCTGCGCGCCCACGCGCACATTCTGCGCGTCCCATTTGATCGGCAATTTGTCCGCAAGCCGCGCGAGGAGTTTGTTGCTCGCTGGATCGCCCCAGAGGACGAGGTTGTGCGCCGCGATGTCTTCGTCCGTTACGGCGGAATCATCTTTCACGCGCGCTTCGCCGCGGAACTGCCGGCGCCAATGGTCGATGGCGTGGATCTCTTCCGCCGCCGCCCACGCGCCGACTTTTTCGTTCAGCGGTTGCCCAGTCGGATGCACCATCAGGAAGGAATCCATGAACGCATCATCAATCGGGCCTTGCAAACCCGGACGTTTGGCGAGGGAGCCATCGTCGGTTTTTTCCACCAGCACCCATTTCTTGGCGGTTTTACGAAAATGTGCCGTCCACGAGCGGTCAGTCTCCGCCAACATCGATTCGAGCTTTTGGCCGTCAAGAACCACCTTCGCCCTTTTATTAATCGGGAATGGATAGTGTCCCGACGGAATCGTCAGGGTGAGCGCGGAGACATTTTTCGTCACCACTTTGAAGCTGTCCGTCTCGTCATCGATGTCCGCATCTACGCGCGCGCGTTCCCAATGCTGTTCCAAACCGTCCACGGTGACCCAGTGCGACTGGTTGTAACGCAGCGTCCAGGTTGTGAAACGCACGTGCTCGGGCAGCGGATCGCGGCCCTTTTCCGCGATGCTGTCGAGGCGCCGGTTAATTTCGAGCTTCGCGTTTTTCTCGTAGCTGTGCGCGGTCTTTGGCCCGATGATGTGGGTCATCTTTATGCCTTCCGCGGCCATGGCCTTTTCCATGATGTCGGCGGCCTGTTTCTGGGAATCGACCTCGCCGCTGTACGCCACGGTGGGCAGGTTCACAAAATTAATCGCGTAATCGGTGCAGTCATACATGTGCCAGAGCTTTTGCTCATACCAAGCCGGCTTGACGTCTTCCTTTTGGAAAACCTTGAGAAAATCCGCCGTCTCAGAAAACCCCGCGCCCGGTGCGGCGGCGCAGAAGACGCTGGGGTAATGCGCCGCGAACTGCCAGCCCCCAGCCCCGCCCATCGAAAAACCGCGCACGACCAATCGACGATCGTCAACCGGGTAATTTTTCTTCGCGTGTTCCAGGGCTTCGAACAGGTCGATTTCGCCGGCAAATTTGTTGGCGCAGCAATAGCGTCCGTAGAGGTGCAGGACGAAGGCGTTGGGCGGCACGAATTCACCGGGGGAGCGCTGCCGGTCATTGATAAAGCTCAACTCGCTCAAAACCTCGCCCCGGCCATGAATCCAGAAATCCAATCGTCGCGGTGCGCCACCCGGCACGAATGAAGGTGGCACAACCAGGCCGTAGGGCTGCACCGAGCCGTCAATCCTGGAGAGATAGCCACGCGCCACCAGGCCCGTCTGGGCCGTCCAGGGTGTCTTGCCATCACGCAGGGCCTGGGCTCGTTCGGTCCCCTGCTGCAGCAAACTACGCGCGACGCCGATCTGGTTGGTATTGTAAAACTCGTCGTGCGCCAGCGCGTAGCGGACGGCGTTGTGATAAATCTGGACGTCCGGCAATAGTTCGAGCAGCGCCGACTTGCCTTTGAGCGAGGCGCGCAACGCGCCGATTTCTTTGCCGAGCGCGGCCACCCCGGTCTCCAACTCGGCGCGATCGTTCGGCGCGATCGCCACTCCCGGAGGCGGCACGCGGCGCACTTTGTCGCCCTGATTATCCGCCGGGCCGTCGGCGCGGACAAGGGCGGGGACGGCGAGAAACAGGCACAGGAATAGGGAGCGGGTATTCATAAAATAGGGCACAGAGTGACGGGAGAATAACAGCCGTCCGAGGCAGGGAAAGAAAATCCTTTCTGGGAACGATCCAGGTCAATGCTCTTTTAAGATCGGTACAAACTGAAGTTCTCTTCCACGTGCGAACGGATTACACGGCCCGCAAAATGCAGCGCTCGGTGCCTGTGAGCCTCGTAGCGCGGACGTCCTCGGCGGCGAGTTCTGGCGGCGTCCCGCCGCCCGGAGCAATGCCTCGCGAGACGCTCGGAGAACTCGCCGGCGGGACGCCCCGCTGCGAGGTTCAGGGGCCGGAGTGAGAATTCCCAGAATCGATTCGCGCCTTGAATTCTAGAGCCATTACAACCTTTTGTTGCATATGCAACAAAAGGTTGTATGCGCAATTTGCCTCCGGTTCTTGGGGAGAGAGAGTCCGGCTGAATGTTTGGTGCAGACAACTGCACCGAACGCCTTCGCCCGCTGCTCCCTCGCTGCTTGCGCGCTGCGGCGTGCGTGCGTTACGGTATGACTGGTCCGGATGATGAATATTATGGCAACGCCCCAGGAACAGTACGACGACGCGATGTTCGATTTTAGCACGGGCGATTACGATGCCGCCATCGCCAAGTTAAAGAGGGTGCTGACCGATGACCCGGTGAACTTTGAGGCGCAACTTGCACTCGGCATGGTGTGGTATCGCAAAGGCGACTATCCGACGGCCATCGCCGAGGGGCACAAGGCGGAGCAGCTCAAACCGCACGAACAACTCGTCCACACCAACCTCTCGCTTTTCTACATGAAATCGGGCGACAAGACGACCGCCGAGCATCACGGTTTGCAGGCCCGCATCGCGTCATGGAAGGGCGACCTGGCGGCACCGGGCGGCCCACCCGTTGCGGCGGGCGATCCGGAGTTGGAGCTCGCCAAACCCAAACCCCAGGCCTTTAAGCTGCCGGAGAAATTTCCCGATCAGCCGTGGAAAAAGAAGCCGAAGGTGGGCGGCGGGGAGGCGCAATAGAATTTCAAGAGCATGAGTGTTTTCACCCCCGTCGCCGATGTTGCCAGCCTGCCGCCGGGGCGTTGCCGCACGGTGCATGTGCAGGGGCGCGAGTTTGCGCTGTTTAATCTGGAGGGTGAGTTCTTCGCGATGGACGACCACTGCCCGCATCGCGGCGGTCCGCTGGGCGCCGGTTGTTTTGAAAACGGGAAGGTATTCTGCCCGTTGCATGGCTGGGAATTTGATGTGCGCACGGGCGCCGGATTGACCCGCGCCGACAAGCCCGTGCGCTCCTATCCGACGCGGGTGGTGGCTGGGCAGGTGGAAATTGCGATGGAATGAATCCACCCAAGTTGGTTCGGTCAGCGCCCGCCAGCGTTATTCCGGCGCCAAAGCTCGAAATGGTACAAGCCGGCGATCATCACCGAGTGGCGGATTTTGTTTTCGGCGATGAGTTGGGGGATGTCCTTGAGGGGCAGGAGACGCGTGACGATGTCTTCGCCAGTGTCAAAGCGGGTTTCATTGCGCAGCCGGCAGTTCTCCACGAACACGGTGTAGCAGGAGTTGGTCATGATGGCCGGATTCGCCAGCACTTGGCCCACGAGGCGCGGGTGCTCACCCTGATACCCGGTTTCCTCGTCCAACTCCCGCAGCCCGGTGGCCTCGGGTGAAAGATCCTCGGTGTCCATTACGCCACCGGGAATTTCCAATTCCACGGTGTTCGATCCGTGCCGATATTGCTCGACCAGGATGATCTCCTGCTCGGGGGTCACGGCCACTACGTTGACCCAGTTGACGCTGTCGATGACGTAAAACTCGTGTTCCCGGCGGGTGCGCGGCGAGGTCTTCCGGTCGGCGCGGAGAGTGAAAATACGGAAATCGCCAATCGGCTTGGAACTGATCAAAGGCCAGGGTTGGATCATAAAAAAGAATCCAGAATTTAGCAGCCAGAAGGTTCGATCATTTTTTCGCCAGCTGGCCTGCTAATTTTTGAAGCCGCTCGGTGGTGCGGCCCAGCCTTGCTGCATCAGGCCGAGCAAGTGTGCCATGGTTTCCGCGTGCGTTTGTCGCCGCTGTTTCGCCAACTGTTTCGCCCGCCGGTCAAGCTGATCAGCCATCTCGGCGGACTTTTCGAGTGGACAACCGAGCGTGACAAGGACCTCAGCAAGCCTTTCCCGGGTCATGAGCGTGCCGGGTAGAGGATTGATGGCGATCATAGGCCCCGCTTATCCGGTCACTTGACCGAGTCCGACGCAACAATCTTGATGCTCTCCACGCCCTGGCGCTCGAGCGGTTTGCTTTTTTCGCCACCGTTGGAGGCAGTGGCGGTGTCCCCGAGCTTGCCGAGCACGTCATCCCCACGGATAAGTTTTCCAAAAGCCGTGTACTGGCGGTCCAGGAATTTGGCATCGGCCAGACAGATGAAGAACTGGCTACCGGCCGAATCCGGGTTTTGCGAGCGGGCCATCGAGATGACACCACGCACGTGGGGTCGGTCATTAAATTCAGCTTTGATCTGGTGGCCCGGGCCGCCGGTGCCCCAGCGATGCTCCTGGCTGGCATCCTTGGTCAGTGGATCGCCACCCTGGACCATGAAGCCTTTGACGATCCGATGGAAGGCCGTGCCGTCGTAGAAGCCTTTTTTGGCAAGGGTCTTGAAATTCTCGACGGTCTTCGGTGCGACCTCGGGCCAGAACTCAAGAATCAACTCACCGGCGGTGGTTTTGATGACAGCGACTTCGTTAGGATTGTTGCTCACGTGATTTTGAATTGAAAATTATTTGATGGAATCGGACGGAACGATCTTGATGCTCAGTACTCCCATGCGCTTGTCGGGCCGGTCCTGGGGATGCGTTTTGGTGGTGGCGATTTTCTCGAGCACGTCGTCGCCTTTGATCAATTTGCCAAAAGTCGTGTATTTTCCATCGAGGAATGACGGATCGCCGTGGCAAATGAAAAACTGGCTGCCGGCGGAATCGGGGTTCGCGGAACGGGCCATCGAAAGCACTCCGCGCTTGTGCGGGCGATCATTGAACTCCGCCTTGATCTTATAGCCGGGATCGCCCTGGCCCCAGAGCGCTTCCTTGGCGTCGTCTTTGGTATTCGGATCGCCCCCTTGAATCATGAATTCTTTGATGACGCGGTGAAAACAGGTTCCGTCGTAAAAACCCTTTTTGGCGAGCGTTTTGAAATTCTCGACGGTCTTGGGTGCGACCTCGGGCCAGAACTCAACCACCATTTCGCCTTCGGTGGTTTTGATAACCGCCACCTCTTTCGTGGCGGCGGGTTTCTTCTCGTCCTTTTTCTTGTCGTCCTGGCCCGGCGCGGAAACGATTCCCAGCGAAAGGGCGACCAAACCTGATAAGAGCAAATGTTTCATGCCATGGAGAATTGCCATGAAGTCCCTGCCTTGTCACGTCCAGAATCGACGGTCGAGCGGAGCGATGCTTTTGAATTCTCACGCCCAGGACGCCGAGGCTGCGAAGGGAGAAGCAGAAACCGCGAGTCGCAAGACAAGGTTCGGCATACCTTCCGGTGCGCCTACAGAGGAATGGGGGCTTCCAGTTCATTGGTGTCCTTGGCGTGGGGTATTTCCACCTCAACCGCAGGCTTGGCTAGTGGAAAGGCAGTTCCACGATCCTCGCCGGTCTCTCGCCCTCCGCCGTGCGCACCGTAACGGCGTTGCCGATTTGGTTCGCCTCGCGCCGGACGTAGCCGAGGGCGATGCTGGCCTGTAAGGTCGGTGAAAAAGTTGCGCTGGTGATGAAACCGATCTCTTTTCCGCCCATGGACAGGGGAGTGCCCTTGGTTGGAAGTTTCTGTAATCCAGCATCCAAGATTAAGCCGCGCAATGACTTGGATACTTGACCGTACGTGCGGATGCGCGCCAGCACTTCCTGCCCGATGTAACAACCCTTCGCGTAGCTGATGGCCCGCGCCTCTAGGCCCGCTTCCGGCGGCAGGTTGGTTTCGTCCATGTCCGCGCCATAGCGGGGGATGCCCGCCTCAATGCGCGCCAGCTCCAGGGTATCCCAGCCGCACGCGCGACCGCCGAGCGAATGCGCGGCGGTGATCAACTGGTCCGCCACCGCGCCGAGTGACGGCGTCGGCACGAAGACATCGAAACCATCCCCGCCCGTCCGTGGCTGGTTCATCAAGTAAAGCTGACCGAGGGTCGCATCGGTCAGCGTGGAGAAACCCGCCGGCTTCACGGGAATCTCCCACGGCAACCCAAGCAATCGCATGGCCTCCGCTGCCTTCGGCCCTTGCGCGCTCAACAGCCCGTAATGCGGTGCGGCGTCCACGATTTGCACGTCGGCGGCGATGACGTATTTGTCGAGCCGTCGCGTCACGGCGGCGCTCAGCCCTGGCTCGAAGTCGAGGAGGAGTTCATCTGTGAGACACCAGATGTTCAGGTCGCTTTGCATCTTGCCCTTGGCTGTAATGAGGGCGGCATAGCAACCAGTGCCGGGTTGAAGCGTCTTCACGTCGTTGGTGACCTGGCCATGGAGAAACGCCTGACGATCGGCCCCCGTGAGGCACAGACGTCCGCGAAAACTCAAATCAAGGATTCCCGCAGTTGTGCGCAACGCCGCGTGCTCGGCCAGCAGGTCACCATAATTGGCAACGACCTCCAACCCGTTTGCCTCGGCAAACCGTGCGCCCAAGCCGTGATGAAACTCGTGCAACGAGAGTGAATCCATGCCGGCAGAGTAGCACATCTCCTCTCCTGAAAAAGCAATCTTGGTGGCCACTCGGGCTGAATCGTAAGCGGGCAGGGTGGGATAGTGTAGGAAGTTATGGATTTCACTTGGGCAGCTCGGTTGCTTCCTGCGGGTGCTACCCGACTGCGGCGGAAGTGGCCGCATCGAAGAAACGGGCGTCGCGCCAGTCGAACGTGATGGCAACCTCCTGGTCCATCACCGCTGTGACGGGGCTGGGCAACCGGACGACGAAACCGCGTCCCGCCTGCCACAAATAAAGGTGTGTTTCCGCGCCGAGCATTTCCACAAGTTGGACGGTCGCGACCACACGCGGTTCGGAATGGTTCTCTGCGGCAGCCGCCAGCCGCAAGTGCTCCGGGCGCAGGCCGAGCACGATTGCCTGACCTTCCTTGGCGGCGAGCGGGCTGGCGAGTTCAGCATTCAACGGCAGAATCCATTCATTTTCTCCACCGGCTGCGCTCCGTTCCTGAAAGCAAAGTCGTCCGGCTTGGCGAACCATGGTTCCCGTGAAAAAATTCATCGCGGGCGAGCCGATGAAGCCGGCGACAAACTGACTGGTGGGCCGATGGTAAAGAGTGCGGGCGTCGGCGCATTGGTCGATCGCGCCGTTTTTCATCACCGCGATGCGGCCGCCCAGCGTCAGCGCCTCAGCCTGGTCGTGCGTGACGTAAATCATCGTGATGCCCAGCCGCCGTTGGAGGGTTTTAATCTCGCGGCGCATTCGCGCGCGCATTGGTGCGTCGAGGCTGGCGAGCGGTTCATCGAGCAGGAACAGTTTCGGCTTCCGCGCCAGCGCGCGACCCAAGGCGACCCGTTGGCGTTGGCCGCCCGACAGGTGTTCGGGTCGGCGGTCCAGACAATCCTCCAGCGCGAGCAGGGCGGTGACTTCGCGGACGCGCTGCTCGATTTCGGCCCGGGGAAAATTCCGCCAGACCAGGCCGGACGACAGGTTTTCGCGCACGGTCAGGTGCGGATAGAGCGCATGATTCTGGAACACCATGGCGACATCGCGATCCTTGGGCTCGACGCGGTTCATGGAGGTGCCGTCAATGGCCAGGCGGCCGGCATCCGGCTCCTCCAATCCGGCAATGAGCCGCAGCAGGGTGGTTTTGCCACAGCCCGACGGGCCCACCAGCGCGAGCAATTCCCCGGCCTCGACCTCCAGGTTCAGTTCCCGCACGGCGTGGGTCGGCCCGCCAACCGGGCGGGGAAATGATTTGGAAAGTTTGTCCAGGACGACGCGAGCCATGCGCGGCGAATGTTGAATCCCATCTCCGGAATGTCGAGCGTAGAGTCAGCGGCGGTTTAAAACGGCCGAGGGGGCATTTTGATTTCCTCGAGTGGCGACTCCAATCTCGACCAGCGGGCGGCCTTTTAGCCAAGAAAATCCCTGTGAAATCCCCTTTGACTCGCGCGCTGGCTTCGCTATCCTCTCGCCCCTATTTGATATGGCGAAACTCACGGTCAAAGATCTGAATGTGCGCGGCAAGCGCGTTTTTCTGCGCGTCGATTACAACGTGCCGATGGAGGAAAAGGATGGCCAGATGGTCATTAACGATGCCACGCGCATCAAAGAAACCCTGCCAACCCTGGAATTTCTCCTGGACCAGGGCGCGAAGTTAATCCTTGCCGCCCACCTCGGCCGCCCGAAGGGGCAACGCGAGGCTTCGATGTCGCTCCGGCCCGTCGCGGCCAAACTGGCCGACATGATTTGCCGGCCCGTCGCGTTCGTGGATGACTGCATCGGCGAGAAAGTGGAAAAGACGGTGTCCGTGATGCAGCCGGGCGATATTTTGCTTTTGGAAAATGTCCGTTTTTATAACGAAGAAGAGGCCAACGACCCGGTTTTTGCCGAAAAACTGGCAAAAATAGCCGATCTTTACGTGAACGACGCTTTTGGCGCGGCGCATCGAGCGCATGCGAGCACCGAAGGCGTGGCGCGCGTGGTGGCTCAACGCGGAGGAGCCTGCGCGGCCGGATTGCTGATGGAGCGCGAGTTGAAATTTCTCGGTGACGAATTGGAGGCCCCAGCGCGCCCGTTCGTGGTCATTCTCGGCGGGGCGAAAGTGTCGGACAAGATCCAGGTCATCGACCGGCTGCTGGAAAAGGCTGACACCATACTGATTGGCGGCGCGATGGCGTACACCTTCAAGCTCGCGATGGGTTATGGCGTTGGCAAATCGCTCGTCGAGCCGGATGCGACCCGCACGGCCGTCCGCGCGCTGGCCAAGGCTGCCGACCGGGGTGTGAAATTTCTCCTGCCCACCGACAACCTCGTCGCGACGCCCGTGGATACCGGCAAGCTCAACAAGAAAGGCAAGCCCGTCTTCGAGTTTGTGAACCCGCAGGTGAACGCCGACGCGAACATCGCGGACGCCGACGAGGGCTTCGACATCGGTCCCGTGACGGCGGCGCGCTACGCCGACGTGGTGCGCCGCGCGAAGACCGTGTTGTGGAACGGTCCGATGGGCATGTTTGAAGACCCGCGCTTCGCGGAAGGCACGAATATCCTAGCCCGCGCCGTGGTGGATGCGACCCAGCAGAATGGTGCCAAAACTATCATCGGCGGCGGCGATAGCGTGAAAGCGCTGAACAAGTCCGGCTTGGGCGACAAAGTCACGTTCATGAGCACCGGTGGGGGCGCGAGCCTGGAATTTCTGGAGGGCAAGGTGCTACCGGGGGTGGCGGCACTGACGGATAAATAATTTAGGAATACGGATTGAATCGCATATGGACAAAGAACGTAAATTGATCATCGCTGGCAACTGGAAGATGAACAAGACCGTCGCCGAGGCGCTGGATCTCGTGAGCGATTTGAAGCGCGAGTTGGCCGCCGTGAAAGAGGTGGACATTGTGGTCTGCCCGCCGTTCACCGCGTTGAGCGAAGTTTCCAAGGCGATCCTGGAGACCAACCTCCGGCTCGGCGCCCAAAACATGAGCGAACAAAACGGGGGCGCTTTCACTGGCGAGATTGCCGCCGGCATGCTCAAGGAGTTTTCCGTGCGCTACGTGATCCTCGGCCATTCGGAGCGCCGCCTGTATCAAAAAGAGTCGGACGCCTTGATTGCCAAAAAAACGTTGGCGGCGCACGCCGCATCCTTGAAGCCCATTGTGTGTGTGGGGGAGACTCTCGCCGAGCGCGAAGCCGAAAAAACCGAGGACATTGTCGGTGCGCAAATTCGCGGGAGTCTGGCGGGGTTGAGCAAGGAGCAGATGGAAGAAACAATCATCGCCTACGAGCCGGTGTGGGCCATCGGGACGGGCCGGACGGCGACGACCGAGCAGGCGCAGGCAGTGCATGCGTTCATCCGGCGCACGCTGGCGGAACGATTTGACGAAGCGGTTGCCAAACGGGTGCGCATTCAATACGGTGGCAGCGTGAAAGCGGCCAATGCCCGCGAATTGATGAGCCAGCCCGACGTGGATGGCGCGCTCGTGGGCGGGGCTTCTCTCGAAGTGCGGAGTTTTTCGGACATCGTGAAGAACTCCATTTAAGCGAAAACATTATTTATGAGTAGTCTATTTATTGCTTTTTTGACGGTCCTGCTGGTGCTGGATTGTGTGGTGTTGATTTTCCTGGTGCTGATCCAGCTGCCCAAGAAGGAGGCCGGCATGGGCACGGCTTTCGGCGGCGGCGCCACCGATGCGCTGTTCGGGGCCGGCTCGGGCAACGCATTGACCATGATTACGAAGTACGCCGCCGGGGTTTTCCTCGTGCTGTGCCTCACGCTCTCCATTTTGAATGCCAACCGGATCAAGAGCGGTGGAATTGGCAGGAAACTGAAGGAAACGCCGGCCGCCGCCGCCGCCGCCACCCTGCCGCCCGCCGCAAAAACGGCGCTCACGACTCCCGCTCCGACCCAGGCCCTCGCCGCCCCCAATCTCCTGACCACGACGCCGACGAACGGGTCGACCGCGCCGACAAAATAATTTCGCGCCATGAAGCCTGCGCGCCACGCCCTCGGAAAACTTCCGGGGGCGTTTCGCTTTTTAGGCATGGGGCATGAGGGGGGGGCATGATGAAGGTCCGTCTCCCTCTTTTCATTCTTCATGCTTCATCCATCACACTTCTCCTCCTCGCCGGCTGCCTGCGTCAGGAACCGCGCGCCGATCTTATCATCATCAATGGGGCGGAACCGGATTCGCTCGACCCGGCGATTATTTCCACGCAAACGGAGATGCGCATCGTCAAGGCGCTTTACGAAGGGCTCACCCGGCTGGAGGGCACGAATGCCACGCCAGTACCCGCGCTGGCCGAACACTGGGAGATCTCCCCGGACGGTATCATCTACACCTTTCATCTCCGCTCGAATGCGATCTGGAGCACGGGTCAGGCGATCACGGCGGAGGATGTGGTCTGGTCCTGGCGGCGGGCGCTCGACCCGTTGACCGGCGCGGAGTATGCTGGCCAACTTTTTTTCATCAAGGGCGCCGAGGAATTCAACAGCGGAAAAACCAACGCCGCGACCGGCCGGCCGTTCACCGGCAGCGAAGTGGCCGTGCGCGCGATCAACGCGCAAACCTTGCAGGTGGAACTCCTTAGTCCCACGGCCTTCTTTCTCGACCTCTGCGCTTTTCCCACGCTGGCGGTGGTGCCCCGGTTTTGGATTGAGAAACACGGTGACCGCTGGCTCATGCAACCGCCCGTGCCCGTGAATGGCACCTACAGTCTCGAATTCTGGCGGTTGAACGACCGGGTGCGGCTGCGCAAGAATCCGCACCACTGGGATGCCGCGAACGTGCAGAGCATCGTGGTGGATTTTCTGCCGATCAAATCGGCGACCACCGCGCTCAACCTTTATGAGACTGGCCAGGCGGACGTCATCTGGGATAAGAACCTGGTGCCGAATGACCTGATGGATGTGCTGGGCCAGCGACCGGATTGTCATCGCTTTGATTATCTCGGCACCTACTTCTACCGCTACAACGTCAAGCGGAAGCCGTTTGACGACCCGCGGATCCGCAAGGCACTGGCACTGGCGGTGGACAAGCAACGACTCGTCACAAAAATCACCCGCAACGGCGAGAAGGCGACCTCGCATTTCACGCCTCGGGGCATGGGGGGGTACCAGCCACCGGCGGGTCACGATTACAATCCCGAACAAGCCCGCAAGCTGCTTGCCGAGGCGGGCTTTCCCGGCGGCAAAGGCTTTCCGGCGTTCCACTATCTGTTCAAGACCGACAAATCTGACGAACAGGTGGCGGTGGAGTTGCAGGCGATGTGGCAAAAGGAGCTCGGCCTCAAAGTTGAGTTGCGCCAGATGGAGCCCAAGGTTTATTACAGCGCCCAGAGCGCCCTGGACTACGACTTGAGCCGGAGCAGTTGGATTGGCGATTACAATGACCCGAACACCTTTCTCGACATGTTCATGAGCAACAACGGAAACAACCGCACCGGCTGGGCCAGCGCCGCCTACGACGCCCTCATCCGGCAGGCGAACCAGCAAACGATCCCGGCGCGGCGCGCGGAGCTGCTGGCGCAGGCCGAGACCCTGCTCGTGCGCGAGGACCTGCCCATCGTGCCGCTCTATTTCTACGCTGGCGTGAATTTTTTCAACCCGCGAAAAGTGACCGGAATTTACCAGAACCTGTTGGATGAGCATCCGATCTACATGATCCGAAAAGTGAATCGAGGGTCGAAGGTCGAGAGTCGAGGGCCAGAGGCGCAGCAGCAGGCGAGGTTGGTTCCCACTTCCAAAGTGAATGTCCCGAAACGCACGCGGCTTTCGGCCCCCGACTCTCGGCCCTCGATTCTCGACTAAAAATGTATTTCCTTAAACGCGCCGCCTTCATGCTGCCGCTGCTGCTGTTGATCAGCGTGCTGGCCTTCGCACTGTTGCGGGCCGCGCCCGGCGGGCCGTTCGACAAGGAACGCGCCCCAGCGACGGCGGAGATCAAGCGTGCCATCGAAGCGAAATACCACCTGGATGAACCCCTCTGGAAACAATATGCGCGCTACATGGGCGGCGTGCTCCAGGGCGATTTCGGTCCGTCGTTCAAGTATCGCAACCACACCGTCACGGACATCATCGCGCAAGGGCTGGCGGTATCCATGTCACTGGGTGGACTGGCCTTTGCGCTCGCGCTGGGGGTGGGAGTCCCGCTGGGATTTTGGTCGGCGGTACGGCGCGGGAGCTGGGGGGATTACACGGGGAGCCTGCTCACAGTGCTGGCGGTGTGCGTGCCCGCGCTGGTGGTCGGACCGCTGCTGATCATGGTGCTGGCGATTCAATGGCGGGTGCTGCCCGTCGCCATGTGGGACACGCCGGCGCACGTGATTTTGCCAACCGTCACGCTGGGCCTCTATTTCGCGGGCCGCGTGGCCCGGCTGATGCGCGAGGGGATGCGGGGCACCCTGCATGCCGAGTTCATCATGGCCGCCCGAGCCAAGGGGTTGAGCGACACGGCCGTGCTTTTGCGGCACGCCTTTCGCATTGCCGTGCTGCCGGTGGTCTCCTATTCCGGCCCGTTGCTGGCCGATTTGCTGACCGGCTCGTTCGTGGTGGAAAGCATTTTTCAAATCCCCGGCATCGGCATGTTTATGGTGAACAGTTCGTTGAACCGCGACTATCCCATGGTGGTCGGCCTGGTGCTCCTTTACGCGGTGTTGCTGCTCGCGCTGAACCTGCTGGTGGATCTCAGCTACAGCCTGCTCGATCGGAGGGTGAAGTATGAGTGAGCAGAAAGTGAAGAGTTCGGGGTTGAGAGTTGAGCATCCGAACGGCGGCGGATCGGAGCCCTCTCAACTTCCTCTGAGCCCGAACCAGAAAGCCTGGCGCCGGTTCAAAAACCACCGGCTGGCCGTGGGGTGCGGACTGTTCCTCCTAGCCATGCTGCTGTTGATCCTCGCCTGGCCGGCGGTTTCGACTTATCCGCCGGAGACGGTCAGCGATGCCCAGTTTCAACCGCCCAGCGCCCGGCACTGGCTGGGCACCGACGTGCATGGCCGCGATCTCACGAGCCGGATTCTCTTCGGTGCCCGCGTCTCCTTGCTGGTCGGTTTGGTCGGGGCCGGTGTCAGCCTCATCATCGGGGTCCTGTGGGGTGCCGTCGCGGGATATCTCGGCGGACGCTGGGACAGCTTTCTCATGCGGGTGGTGGATGTGCTCTACTCGCTGCCCTCGATAGTTTTCGTCATCGTCCTGGTCACCACCCTGCATGGCTTTGTCGAGGTCTGGCAATCCACCGAAGTGGCCAGAAGACTTCCCAATGTGGCGGCGTTTCTGGCGCACTTGGGAATCCAACTAAGGCCGATTGCTCCGGAGCTGGGCCGGCAACTTAAATTCATCGGTCTGTTCGCCGGACTCGGTGCGGTCTCGTGGCTCACGATGGCGCGGATTGTTCGCGGTCAGGTTTTGTCGTTGCGGACGCGCCCATTCGTGGACGCGAGCCGGGCGCTGGGGGCCAGCCATGCGTGGATCTTGCGACGTCATATCCTGCCCAACGTCATCGGGATCATCATCGTTTACCTCACGCTGACCGTGCCTTCGATCATCCTGTATGAATCATTCTTGAGCTATCTCGGTTTGGGGATTCAACCGCCCCAGGCCAGTCTCGGTTCGCTGATTGCGGAAGGGGCCATGCAAATCAACCCGATCCGAATCTACTGGTGGCTGATTATTTTTCCCGGTGTCACGCTGGTGGTGACGCTGTTCGCGTTGAATTTTCTGGGCGACGGCTTACGCGATGCCCTGGATCCGCGGGCGGACCGGTAGGAGGTCGGCGGCTTCACCGCGCCGCAGACGTATTAATCGAATGCGCCGCGCAACCAAAGAAACCAGCTCCGTCTTTTTTCCAGCCGCCGACGTGGGCAGGCACCAATGTAATTCAAATCATTTTGATGATTTTTGCGAGCGGTTGTGGCCTAATGAATTCAAAGCATGAACCCGGTTTGCCTATCACATCGCCTGTTGCTCGCCCTGGTGGGAATCGCCTTTTACCTCACTGCGCTCGCAGCAGAGCCGGCACCGGCGGGGGAACCGCAGTTCATCACCCACACCCGCCAACTGATTTACGAAGGTAAACGCAGCGGCGAAGGTTACTTCGCACCGGATGGCAAGGCGCTCATCTTTCAAAGCGAACGCGAGGTCGATAATCCCTTTTACCAAATATATATCCTGGATTTGGAAAGCGGCGACAGCCATCGCGTCTCTCCGGGTTACGGTAAGACGACCTGCTCCTTTTTTCGCCCCGGTAGCGATGAAGTGCTCTTTGCCTCCACCCATCTCGATCCCGAAGCGCGCGCCCAGCAAAAAGCCGAACTTGATTTTCGCGCGAGTGGCAAGCAACGGCGCTACTCCTGGGACTACGACGAGCACATGGACATATTCGTCGCCAAACGCGACGGATCAAAACTTCGTCAGCTCACGAAATCACCGGGCTACGATGCCGAGGGCAGTTATTCTCCCGACGGCAAACATATCGTTTTCTGCTCGCTACGAGACGCGTATCCGACGAACAAGCTTTCCGCCGCCGACTCGAAGCAGCTGGAAGTGGACCCTTCGTATTTCGGCGAAATCTACCTCATGAATGCCGATGGCTCGGGACAAAAACGGCTCACGTTCACGCCCGGCTATGATGGCGGTCCGTTCTTTTCGCCCGACGGCCAGCGGATTATCTGGCGGCGTTTCGAAACGAATGGTGCGACTGCGGACGTGTTCACCATGAAGCTTGACGGCTCGGATGTGCGCCGACTCACCACCTTCGGCGCGATGTCCTGG
Source organism: Verrucomicrobiota bacterium (assembly GCA_043742955.1). Classification (GTDB taxonomy): domain Bacteria; phylum Verrucomicrobiota; class Verrucomicrobiia; order Limisphaerales; family JAYTXL01; genus JAYTXL01. Next base: position 18,879 of record JAYTXL010000413.1, read on the forward strand.
GCGCCCATGTTCCATCCGTCCGGCAAATACGTCATCTTCACCGCGAACAAACTCGGCTTCTCAAATTTTGAATTATTCCTCGTGGATCCGCTCGGCACGCGCGAACCGCTCCGCGTGACGTTCACCGACGGTTTCGATGGCCTGCCGGTCTTTTCACCGGATGGGAAAAAGCTTTGCTGGACCTCGGGCCGCACCACGGATGGCAAATCCCAACTTTTCATGGCGGACTGGAATCATGGCGCCGCTCTGGGGGCCTTGAGTGCGGCGGAGAAACGGGGTCCGGCGGGTGCTCCACCGGCATCATCGACGAGCGACGCGCGCGGCCCGTTGCCGGCGAAGGCCTCGCTCCAGACCCTCTCACCCGAAATCAAATCCACCGACCTCCGCGCCGAGGTGGAATATCTGGCCGCCGACGCACTTGATGGCCGGCTCACTGGCACGCCGGGTGCCAAGCTGGCGGCCGATTATGTCGCGACCCACTTCAACCGGGCTGGCCTGGCACCGTTAGGCGACCAAGGCACTTGGTTCCAGGACTTCACGTTCAACTCCGGTGTCCGCGTCCTGACCAACCAGAATTCCTTCGCCATTACCCACAAAGTCGTCGTCGTAGAGCGCGGTTTCGAGCCGGAGAAAGATTTCCGGCCGCTCTCATTTTCCGCCAACGGCGAGGCACAAGGCGACGTGGTTTTTGCGGGGTACGGTCTGAGCGTGCCCGGCAAACTCGGCGAGGGCTACGATTCCTACGCCGGCCTCGACGTGTCGAACAAGGTCGTGCTCGTGCTGCGCTACGTGCCGGAGGAAGTGGACGCCAAACGCCGGCAGGAGTTGAACCGTTATGCCGGCCTCCGCTACAAGGCGCTCATCGCCCGCACGCGCGGCGCCAAGGGGTTGCTCGTGGTGACCGGACCCACATCCCCGAACGCTGGCCAGCTCGCCGCGCTCACCTTCGAGAGCACCGTCAGCGGATCCGGCATCGTCGCCGCGTCCATCAACGGGCGCGTGGCGGAGCAATTGTTTCAGGGTTCGGGCAAGGATTTGAAAACCATCCAGGCGGCGCTCGACAAGGAGGACCCGCATGCCCTGGGCAGCTTTGCGTTGACGAACGCGCGCGTACGCCTGGTCACCGCGGTGGAGCACATCAAGAAGACCGATCGCAACGTGCTGGCGGTCATTCCGCCCCACGGCATGAGTGAATATATTGTCATTGGCGCCCACTACGATCACCTCGGTCACGGAGAGACCGGCGGTTTCGCGCGCAAGGACGAGGAGGGCAAAATCCATCCCGGTGCAGACGACAACGCCTCCGGCACTGCGGCCGTGCTGGAACTGGCCGCATCGCTTGCGAAGGAATTAAACGTCGCCGATAAGCGCCTTTCACCGCCCCGTCGCGGCATTGTTTTCGCGCTGTGGTCGGGCGAGGAACTCGGTCTTCTAGGTTCCGCGCATTTCGTCGAGCATCCCGCCGTGGCACTGTCGAATATAGTGGCGTACGTGAATTTTGACATGGTAGGGCGTTTGCGCGACAACAAACTCACGCTCCAGGGCATTGGTTCATCGGGCGTGTGGCGTAAGCTGATTGAGAAGCGGAATGTGGCCGCCGGCTTTAATCTTACGTTGCAGGATGATCCTTATTTGCCGACGGATGTGACGACTTTTTATCCGAAAAATGTCCCGGTATTGAGCTTCTTCACCGGCAGCCATGAGGAATATCACCGACCGGCGGACCAGGCTGACACGTTAAATTACGAGGGTTTGGAACGCATCACGCAGTTTGCCCGCGGCCTCGCGCTTGATCTCGCCCGAGCCAGCGAACGGCCCGACTATGCGAAGGTGGCCCGCAGCGACACGGGCGGCGGCGGCCGCGAGCAAATGCGCGCCTATTTGGGGACGATTCCGGATTACGCGACGGAAGTGCAAGGCGTGAAACTCTCCGGCACGCGCGGCGGGAGTCCGGCGGAAAAAGCGGGCCTGAAGAGCGGCGACATCATTGTGGAATTCAATGGCCAAAAAATCGCGAACATTTACGACTACACGTATGCGATGGATGCCGCCAAGATTGGTAAGGCGGTGAAGATCGTGGTGATGCGTGATGGGCAGCGGGTGACGCTGGAAGCAACCCTCGAGGCAAGGAAATAGGCGGCCAAACTAGGGCGAACTGCATGAATGAAATTATTCCGGTCAGCGGATTATCCAACCAGGACTTTCTCGAAAAATACGCGCGGCCGGGCTGCATCGCGCTTTCGGGCGGGGTCTCGCTGATTGACCGGGTGATCCGCCGCGCCGAGCGCCATGTGGGCACGGAAAAGCAGTGGAGCCAATGGTCGCACGCCTTTTTGCTTCAAGGCCGACGGCTGGATGGTCATCACTGGGTCATCGAGTCGGATTTGCAGGTGATCCGCAAACACATTTCGCTTGGGGTGCAGGAGAACCGCATTACGAAGTACCACGATGAGAGTCTTTATAGCTGGCTGGCAGTGCTGGATTTCAATCTGTCGGAGGCGCAAACAACCCAACTCTTACGTGAAGGGCTGGAGTTGGTGGCCAACCGCACGCGGTATTCTTTGCGTGAATTGCTGGGGACCCTGATCACGCTGCGCAGCCCGGAAATGCGCGGCGAGGATAATGTGTTGGCGCGGGAGAAATCACTCTACTGCTCGGCCTTTGTGCACCACGTATTCAGCAAGATTGGGGTCGCACTGGTGCCGGACATTCACGTGAAAAACACGTCACCGGAGGACATTTCCCGCACGCTGGTGCCGCATGTCACCTACGTGTTGCAACGCGACGTGGCGGAAACGCGCTGGACCGAACTGCCCGGCGAACTCCGGCGCAAGTTGAAGGAGCGCATTCAGAAGCGCCGGGCGAAACGGGGCGGGAGCTGAGGCACGACCCAGGTTCAGAAAGGTCAACAGAATGCGGGTGCTGAGCTGATAGAGTGTCCGGGTAACAATTAAGGTGCGCATGATTGAAAAGGACTCTCTACTTAACCAAATCGTTCAAGCGCACCTGGCATTTAAGACATTTCGTTGTCGCACCACCCTGAGACGGATCATTCAAACTGACGTGACGATCGAGTCCCAGTTCTCCATGCACCTCGCTTTCTCACGGCCTCGAAACATGTTCCTCCAATGGTGGTTGGATGGTCACCACGACCGTAAACACAGAGTCGTGCTCGCTACGGATGCGCTGGTCATCGAGCACTCCTTTGGCGATTTGGAATGGAAGCAACGTCAGAGCATTGAGGACGTTCTCGCCATTCACGCAGGAATCTCGTCTGGATTGAGTCTCCATATTCCGAGTCTCTTGCTTGGCTGGCAAGAGTATACGCTTTTTGCACTTGTTGAAGGTGTCGATCGAACGTCTGACCAAACGAGCGAGGATTATCTCCTATCCGGCTTCGGCAGCGCTGATATTGTGCTCGCAGTGAAAGTCCGTGCGTCGGACTTTGTGATCTTGAGCATGAAAGAACAGTTCACCATCCCCACTGGTCACGTTGTGTGTGAGTCGCAATACACAGATATCGAGGTGAGTTCGACGTAGGGATCGATGGATGGGCTCAGGTCGCAAAGGGGTCGGTTCTTATTATTAATAACTAACGAGGTGCCCGCCATTATTTCGTCATGGCGCGCAAGTTGAGGGTTGAGTATCCGGGGGCGATTAACCACGTGATGAATCGCGGGGATCGACGGGAGCCGATCTTCGCGGACGAGCCGGATCACCAGCGGTTCGTCGAGACGCTGGCCGAAGCGTGCGGGAAGACCGGCTGGGAGGTGCATGCCTACGTGCTCATGCCCAATCATTTTCATCTGGTGGTCGAGACCCCGCAACCCAATCTGATCGCCGGCATGAAATGGTTTCTGGGGACGTACCCAGCCGGTTTAACCGGCGGCACCAGCAGTTTGGCCATCTTTTTTCCGGACGTTACAAGGCGCTGATCGTGGAGGGTTCGGGCAGCGGCTATCTCAAAAGCTCAAAAGGGTCATATTATTGATTCTGCTGAAAAACCGCGAACGCTGTTTTGCGGCGTGCGAGTCAGACGAGAATCATTTTTGCGGATTTTCCGGTGGTGGCCGGAATTTAAGCTTGCCTGCCTGGCGACCCACGCGTAGGCAAGGCCATGGAGGATCCCCTCCGCCCATCCTTTTGGAGGCTCCAGTGAGTCTGCCCGCCTTTTCGACGCAGGCAGAACTGTTCTCCACCGCCGGGCTTTCTTCCAGTCTCTTTGGGGCGCAAGTTGGTGGAGGCCGGCACCGACCCGGCGCGCGTGCTGGCCTGGGCGCGGGTGCCGGCCTCGATCCAATCGTAAACTGGGTCCTAGGGTCCGCTTGGGCCAGGCTGGTGCCTCCCCGACCGCGCTCACTTGTCTGCGGTCGGGCCGGCCGTGGCGCCCGCCTTGATCAGGAGCGCCTTGAATGCCGGGGTGGTCGCCACGTCGAGCGGGCGCTGATGACTGACCTTGCGACCTCCAAACGGATTGGGCACTTCACCGGCCCGTGAAGTCGTGACGGAGGCCTGGACGCCCAGCTCGGCGTTCGCGTCCGCCCCTTTCGCGAGCAGAAGCGTGGCGGCCTCCACCGCGTTGTTAACCGCCGCCCAATGCAGCGGGGTGGCGGACACTTTATCCTTCGCATTTGGATTGGCCCCTTTCTCGATCAGGAGGTCAACGCCGTCCTTGAAATTGTGGGTGGCGGCGACATGCAGCGGAGTCACATCCGAGTAATTTTTCGCGCCGGGGTCGGCCCCTTTTTCCAACAGCATTTTCATGCAGGAAAGGTAATCCCCAGGGGTGGACCCTTTCTTTTGACTCGCGCCGGCGATCCGCAATCCACCCGGCACCTGGCCCCGTGCGGCGGCATGCAGGGCGGTGGGTTGATTTCCTTGAACACGCGGATCAGCCCCTTTATCCAGCAGCATTTTGACCATCTCCACGTCACCCAACACCGCCGCCTCGGTGAGTGCGGATTGCTTGCCCGGCTGGTTCGGGTCGTCGCCGTTTTCCAACAATACCTTCACGACTTCAGGGTGGCGCCGGCTCACTGCCCTGGTCAGCAGCGTGCTCTGAAAGTTCTGATTACGCGGCGCGGTCAGGCCGCCCTTGGCAAGCAGGGTTTTTACAATCTCCGCGTGGCCAAAATCCACGGCCAGGTCCAGGGCGGTCGAATCCCCGCTGCTGCCGGCGCTGTTGATATTCGCGCCCTTCGAAAGCAGCACTTGGACCACATCGCCGCGACCCTCCCGCGCCGCGTTTAGAATCGGCGGTATCAATCGAAGGTTCTTATTCAACACCCCATCGACCGCCGCGCCCTTGCTGATCAGCAGCTCCGCCACCGGTCCGGTGGAGGCGTAGTTCAGGACGGCCACATCCATGTCCCGCGCCTGGGCGTTGGGATCGGCGCCTTTCTCCAGCAGGTACGCCACCACCTCAGGCCGTCCCCGCCGGGCCGCCAAATGGATGGGAGCTTCCCGGAAGACGCTCGCCGCATTGATCTCCAGCCCCTGTTCTGCGAGGTATTCCGCGACCGCGCGGCTGCCGGCAAAATGCAGCACCGTGAATTTGTCGCGCTGGGTCAACGCCTTGAGATCCGCGCCTTTCGCCCCCAGTGCCTTGACCATTTCCAACGACCCCGTTTCCGCCGCCAGATGCGCCAGCGTTTTCCCCTCCCACCCCTCATTGGCCGTGGCGCCTTGACCCAACAAGGCGTTTACTTTGGTGGCATTACCCTGCTCAATTGCGATTTGGAGGGGTAATTTGCCCTCGGCATTGCGCTGGTTCGGATTAGCGGGAACGTCACCGTCCGCTTTGCCGGAGGAACCGCCTCCCGGGGGGGGAGGACGTGGGACCGCAGCCTGCCAATACAACTAGCGCGGCACCTACCGCGCCTCCGATGAAAGCCAACCGGCCGATGTGATTAACCATCGGGCCATTATGACCAAACACGGGCTTAAAGGAATTACAAAATGCGGCAACGGCTGTGACGAACCCCCGGAAAGAAGTGTCTGGGGCTGGAAATGACCGGAGTCACGATTGAGTCTTTCATCACTCACGTCACCGGCAGTCCGCACGCGCGCAGCAAGGTTTCCTGCACCGCCAGCTGATTGTCGAAGAGCTCCACGTGGTCCCGTGCAGAAGTGCGGTTGTGTGCCTGGACACGCTGCGGTGGACCGAGCAGGCGCACGACGGCATCAAGGACATGGCAGCCCAGTTCGAACATCGCCCCGCCCGGATACGGTATGTATTCGGCGCGGGCGCGGGCGCTCAAACTCTTGCTGATGACGGTGTCGATGGAAATGATCTCCCCCAGCCAGCCCGCCTGCACGGCCTGGAAGCAAAATTGAAAGGCCGGATTGTAACGAAACATGTATCCCATCTGCACTGTCCGCTTTCGGCGCGCCGCCTCCGCCATGAGCTTTTTGAGGGCTGGCAGTGACGTGCCGGCGGGTTTGTCGAGATGGATATGTTGGTCGGCGGCGATACCGCGTGCGGCCACCTCGAGCAGGTTTTTCACCTCGGTCTCCACGGCGACGGCGCGGAGGTTGGGGGTGTTGAGCAACTGCTCTTCGGTCAGCCATGGGATTCCTTGATAGATCTGGTTTGCCTCGGCGGCCCGTCGGCGTTCCCGGTCGGGCTCCACGATACCCACAACCTCAAAGTCCGGCGACCGGCGCAGGGCGGTCATCTTGCCCTCGGCATGAGCGTGCGCCGCACCAATCTGGCCGATGCGGAGCCGGGGTTTTCCCGCGGCCTGCGCCCGGGCGGACGGCAGCGCGAACAGGAAACCAGGCGCAGCCAGCCCCCCCAATCCGGTGACGGTGCTGCACGCCAGGAAAGCGCGTCGTTTGATCAGGTGCATGACGATTGCTCCGCTTCGGTAAACCTGAGCTTGGCGGGATAACTCGCATCGCTGCCACCGGGCAGCGTGAGCAACGGGGTTGAACGGGTTGTGGTCAGCCAGCCCAATAGGATTCGAACCCCGGCCGCATCCGACCACGCGGATCGGTTGCGGCGGGGCGGGACGCGGCTGACGCCGTGGGTGCCGGGCACGCACCCCGGGCCAGCGCAGGGGCCGTGTCCAACCCCGATCCGAGCCGGAATGGAGCCGCCTGGGGGGGCGCAACAATTTGAGGTCCATCCCCGGAAGAATAGTCAAAGAGCGAATGAAGGAAACTGAATAGTTAAAACGTCCGGAAATCATTTTCCGGTGACTCATACCAACTCCCATTAATGATCGGTGGAATGGTCACGCGGTCGTGCGGCCTCAGCGAGGCCGTAGTGGCACGGGCGTCCCGCCCGTGTGCTTCCGACAGGGCCGCGCGGTCGCCCATCAGAAACTCACGGGCGGGACGCCCGTGCCAC
>JAYTXL010000414.1:0-16200 GCA_043742955.1 Verrucomicrobiota bacterium
GCGGGTCTTCCAAATCAAAATAATTGAGCGAATCTGGCGGGACAAACTGGCGGGCGAGCGTGGTTTTGCCGCTTTGGCGCGGGCCGAGCAGCGCCACGACCCGGCTGCGTTTCAACGCGGCGCGCACCAGTTCCAGGTCGGATTGGCGGTCAATCATGCCCGAAGCATAACCATGAATATCCGGCAGTCAATGCGGGAATTTCATGTTGTGATGCCGGTTATTCTATCAGCCGCCTGACGCATTCGCCCGGAGCGGCGGGAACAAATTGCTGACGGTGCGGCGCGGTTACGATAGAATTTCCGTGTTTTCAAATTTCCATCCGCGCGGTGTATCAAAATGAGTGGCAACCAACTGAAAAACATCGAGCATCTCGAAACCGACCTGTGGGGCGCGGCGGCAGCACACGATTGAAATATGGCGATTAAGAAATCCGAGCTTTACGGTTCTCTGTGGTCAGGCTGCGACGAGTTGCGCGGTGGCATGGATGCCAGCCAATACAAGGATTACGTCCTCGTCCTCCTGTTCGTCAAATACGTCTCCGACAAATACGCCGGACAGAAAGACGCCATGCTGGACGTGCCCAAGGGCGGCAGTTTTGCCGACATGGTGGCGTTGAAGGGCGACAAGGAAATCGGCGACAAGATTAACAAAATCATCAGCAAGCTCGCTGAGGCCAACAATCTCAAAGGCGTCATTGATGTCGCAGATTTCAACGACCCCGACAAACTCGGCAAGGGCAAGGAGATGGTTGACCGCCTCTCCAATCTCATTTCGATTTTTGACAATCCGTCGCTGGATTTTCGCGGCAACCGCTCCGAAGGGGACGACATCCTTGGCGACGCCTACGAGTATTTGATGCGGCATTTCGCCACGGAATCCGGCAAATCCAAAGGCCAATTCTACACGCCCGCCGAAGTTTCGACCATCATGGCCAAGGTAATCGGCATGGCGGACGCGAAGGGCAGCAAGCAAACCGTTTACGACCCCACTTGCGGTTCTGGCTCACTGTTGTTGAAGGCGGCGGCGGAAGCTCCGCATGGCATCACGATTTACGGGCAGGAAATGGACAACGCCACGTCCGCGTTGGCCAAGATGAACATGATTCTCCATGACTGCCCCACGGCGGAAATCTGGAAGGACAACACCCTGTCCGAGCCCTATTTCAAGAATGGTGATAGTTTGATGACGTTTGATTTTGCCGTCGCCAATCCGCCGTTCTCGACGAAGGCGTGGAGCAACGGGTTCAATCCCGAGGCCGACGAATTTCACCGGTTCGACTTCGGCATTCCACCGGCGAAGAATGGTGACTACGCCTTTCTCCTGCATATCCTCGCCTCGCTCAAGAGCACCGGCAAAGGCGCGGTGATTTTGCCGCACGGCGTTCTGTTCCGTGGCGGCGCGGAAGCCGTCATCCGCCGGGAAATCGTCCGGCGCGGACTCATCAAGGGCATCATCGGCCTGCCCGCGAATCTCTTTTACGGCACAGGCATTCCCGCGTGCATCATCGTGCTCGACAAGGAAAATGCCGCTGCCCGCAAAGGCATTTTTATGATTGATGCCTCCAAGGGCTTCATCAAGGACGGCAACAAAAACCGGCTGCGGGCGCAGGACATCCACAAAATCGTGGATGCGTTCACGCGCCAGCTTGCCCTTGACCGCTTCTCCAAGCTCGTGCCCGTGGCGGACATCGAGGCCAATGATTTCAACCTCAACCTGCCGCGCTACATTGACAGCACCGAGCCGGGGGATTTGCAGGACATTGACGCCCATCTGCGTGGCGGCATCCCCAACCGTGACGTGGACGGCCTCGAAAAACACTGGCAGGTGTTTCCGGCGGTGCGTTCGGCCTTGTTCAAGAAAGCGGAATGGAAAGATTACGCCCAACTCAAAATTCCCGCCGGTGAAATCAAGTCCGCCATTTTTAACCACGCGGAATTCACGACGTTCAACCAGACCGTCACCGCGCTGTTTGCGAAATGGAAAAAGACGAACACTCCGGTTCTCAAAGGCATCGCCGTCGGCGGCAAACCCAAGGCGTTGATTCAATCACTGTCCGAAGACCTGCTGGAAACTTTCCGCCCCGCGCCGCTGCTCGACGCCTACGACGTTTATCAGCACCTGATGGATTATTGGGCCGGGACGATGCAGGACGATTGTTACCTGCTGGTGCATGACGGATGGAAAGCCGTGCTGGATGGCCAGCCGAACACGGACCTCATTCCTGAATCGCTGATTGTCCACCGCTATTTTGCCGGTGAATCGGCGGCGATTGAAAAACTCGAAGCTGGACGGGATGACCTCACCCGCCAGATGGAGGAAATGGATGAAGAGCACGGCGGCGAAGATGGCTTGCTGGCCGAGGCCAAGACCGAGAAAGGCAAGTTGAGCAAGGTCAGTGTCACCGCCCGGCTCAAAGAAATCAAAACCGACAAGGACGCGACCGATGAGCGCAGGGTGCTGGAAGAATATCTGGCGCTGGTTGAAAAAGAATCCGCTGCCAGCAAGAAGGTGAAGGATGCGCAAAAAGCTTTGGCTGCCGAGGTCGCTGAAAAATATGGCGACTTGACCGTGGACGAAATCAAAACGCTGGTGGTGGATGACAAGTGGCTGACCACACTGGCCGACGCGGTGCAATCCGAATTGAACCGCGTGTCGCAGGCGCTGACCGGACGCATCCAGCAATTAGCGGAACGGTATGCCACGCCGCTGCCGAAGCTGGCCACCGAAATCTCCTCGCTTGCCGCAAAAGTGGAGGGACACCTCAAGAAGATGGGATTTCAGCCATGAGCGAACCGACCACACACCCCGCCGCTGTAGGCCGTGTGCCCTCACACGGCGTCCCTGTGTCGCAACCAAACGCCGGGTCGGGTGACCCGGCCTACAACGAACCACCACCGCGCCGTCTGCGCCGATTGCATCGCGTTTGGTCTGACCGTGACGGAAATATTTCATATCTCCTGACGATGTGCGTGGATGGTCGGGCGCACGTTCTCGACAATGCAGCCACCTTCGAGCGTTTCGTGGCGTTCCTGCTCGACAGCCCGACGCGCTACCATTGGTTCGGACGGCGTTTCGTCGTCATGCCGGATCACATTCATCTCATCGCGCATCAAGGTCACGATGCCGTGCGCCTCGGCCAATGGATCAAGGCATTGAAGGCCGTTGTTGGCGGATTGGAACGTCGCGCGACACTCGACGCCGCGTCAGGGGACGCGGCCTACAAGACGCCTCCTCCCGATGTAGGCCGTGTGCCCCCACACGGCGTTCCCGCGAATGTAGGCCGGTTGCCCTCAACCGGCGCGACCCCGCACGAATTCACCCGCATCAAACGGTCGTGGCGGTGGCAGGACGGTTATCACGACCACAAATTCCGCACGCCCGAAAGCGAATCGCGCAAATGGGAATACGTGTGCTTGAATCCGGTCCGCGCGGGTTTGGTGCAGCGTCCGGAGGAATGGCCGTTTGGCGGCGAGATTTTTTACGATGACGCAGGCGCGGCCCGATTGGCGCGTGGCACGCCGCCATTGTTGGAAACGGGAATGTTGATGGCGGAAAATGATGGTGGGACGCCGACGCGGGAGGATAAACCGAAAACGCCGGGTGAGGGCACCCGGCCTACAACATGAAAGCGCACCATTCATCTGTAGGCCGCGTGCCCCCACGCGGCGTTCCCATGCCGGAACACGGTGCGGGCATGGCGAACACGACGGACGCCGCGTCAGGAGACGCGGCCTACACGACGACGTCTTCCCGTGTAGGCCGTGTGCCCTCACACGGCGTTCCCGTGCCGGTGCGCGGCGCGGGTGGGTTGGACACGACGGACGCCGCGTCGGGGGACACGGCCTACACGACGATGCCTTTCGTTGTAGGCCGCGTGCCCCCACGCGGCGGGGATGGCCACCTGAAAAAAATGGGGGCGATGTGGAATTAAGAAAGGGCTACAAGCAGACCGAGGTGGGCGTGATTCCAGTAGACTGGAATCTTGATTACGTCGAAAACCTCGCGGAGATAACCACTGGCGGCAAAAACACCCAAGACCGCATCGAAGAAGGCCAATACCCGTTCTTCGTGCGTTCTCAAACGGTTGAACGCATTAACAGCTATGGGTGCGGAGGTGCTTTCGGAGATTGTGCGCTTGAAAATGGATTTGCCGCCCAAACTATCGCTCAATGACGCTTCGGTGCTCCATCTGGCGGTGGAACGCACAGCGATTCTGTTGACCGGTGATCGGAATCTGCGCACCGCCGCCGAGTCCCGGGCGGTGACGGTTTACGGTTTGCCCGCGTTGATGGATTTCATGGTGCGGGAGGAGGCGTTGCCCGCCGCCACGGCTGTCACCAAGCTCGAATTGCTTTGCCGACTGAACCCGAGGTTGCCGAAGCCAGAGTGCGGCACGTTGATAACCAAGTGGCGCAACCTGTGACGCACGCATGAGCAAAAGCCTATGGATATAGGTTTCACAGGCCTTGAGGCCCGAAAAAGTCAACCAGAACGAAGGCGATTCATCAACGACATGAGCACCATCGGCCAACTCGAAAGGAAAACCCAGCAACGGGTCGTGAAGTTGTTCACAGACAAGAAGCATCCGTTTTGTCTGGGTTACGATTATCTCGGCAACTGGGAGGAGCGCGTCGGCAACCGCAACATTGAAATCGAACAGTTGTGCGCCTTCCTGAAAAAGAAACAGGGTTACGATGACGGCCTGATTGCCAAGGCGCTGCACCAATTGGAAAAGGCCGCCGGTGACACGAGCAAAAGCCTCTACGACCGCAATCTTGAGGTCTATGGCCTGCTGCGCTACGGCGCAAAGGTCAAGCCGGACGTGGGCGAGAACACGGTGACGGTTCACCTGATTGATTGGGAGCATCCCGAAAAGAATGATTTCGCCATCGCCGAGGAAGTGACCGTGCTCGCCGCCGATGCCAAGGCGCACACCAAACGCCCGGACGTGGTGATTTACGTCAACGGCATCGCGCTCGGTGTGCTGGAGTTGAAACGCTCGACGGTTTCCGTGGCCGAGGGCATCCGGCAAAATCTGGACAACCAGAAAAAGGAGTTCATCCAGCCGTTTTTCTCCACGGTTCAATTGCTACTGGCCGGCAACGACGCCGAAGGTCTGCGCTACGGCAGCATTGAAACGAAGGAAAAATACTATCTGACGTGGAAAGAGACTGACCCGAAGTGGGCGACTGATGAGATTCTTTCAAAACCTCGTAGCAGCCGAGGTAACGAGGCTCAAACTTCGGGAAAGATAGAGCCTCCTCACGTCGGCTGCTACGGTGAATCAGAATTGCTCGACGCGGCCTTGATTCAACTCTGCAACAAGGCGCGGCTGCTGGAATTCATCCATGAGTTCATCGTGTTCGATGCCGGGACGAAAAAGCTGTGCCGCCATAACCAGTATTTCGCGGTGCGGGCATCGCAGGATTTCGTCCGTCGGCGTGAGGGCGGCATCATCTGGAACACGCAGGGCAGCGGCAAGAGTCTCATCATGGTCTGGCTGGCGAAGTGGATTCGGGAGAACGTCACCAATTCGCGGGTGCTGATTATCACCGACCGGACGGAACTGGATGAGCAAATCGAAAAGATATTCTTGGGGGTCAAGGAAGAGATTTACCGGACGAAGAGCGGGGATGATTTGATTGCCCGATTGAACGCCACGAAACCGTGGCTGTTGTGTTCGTTGATTCACACATTTGGCGGCAAAGAAGACGGCGAAGAAGTAGGCGACATCAAGGCTTACGTCGAAGAAGTGAAAAAGGCTTTGCCAAAAGATTTCACGGCCAAGGGCGATTTGTATGTGTTCGTGGATGAATGTCACCGGACGCAATCCGGTGAATTGCATCAGGCGATGAAGGCGATTCTCCCGAACGCGGTGTTCATCGGCTTCACCGGCACGCCGTTGCTGAAATCGGACAAGAAAAAGAGCATCGAGATTTTTGGCCGTTACATCCACACCTACAAATTTGACGAGGCGGTGAAGGATGGCGTGGTGCTGGATTTGCGATACGAGGCGCGGGACATTGACCAGAACATCGGGTCGCAGGACAAGATTGATAAATGGTTTGAAATGAAAACCAAGGCGCTGACCGATTTGGCCAAGGCCCAATTGAAGCAACGCTGGGGCACGATGCAGAAGGTTTTGAGCTGTAAAGACCGGCTCGAAAAGATTGTCGCCGACATCCTGATAGACATGGAGGAACGCGACCGGCTGAAAAGCGGGCGTGGCAATGCGTTGCTGGTGTCCGGCAGCATTTACGAGGCGTGCAAGTTTTACGAACTTTTCTCCAGCACGGATTTGCGCGGACGGTGCGCCATCGTCACGTCGTATTCCCCCACGGCCTCGGCCATCAAAGGTGAAGAAAGCGGCGAAGGGAAAACGGAAAAAATCCGGCAATACGACATTTACAAAAAGATGCTGGCGGACTGATTCAATGAGCCGGAGGAGCAGGCGGTAAGCAAGGTTGAGGCGTTTGAACTGGCGGTCAAAAAGAAGTTCATCGAGCAGCCGAACCAGATGAAGCTGATTATCGTGGTCAACAAAATGTTGACCGGCTTCGACGCGCCCCCGGCAACCTTCCTCTACATTGACAAGAAGCTGCAAGACCACGGCCTGTTCCAAGCCATCTGTCGCGTGAACCGGCTGGATGGCGAGGACAAGGATTACGGCTACATCATTGATTACAAAGACCTGTTCAAAAGCCTCGAAGGCGCGGTGCAGGATTATACCTCCGGCGCTTTCGACCAGTATGACAAGGAGGATGTGGCGGGCCTGCTGGAAAACCGTTTGGAAAAGGGACGGGAGGATTTGGAGGCGGCACTGGAATCGGTGCAGGCGCTTTGTGAACCGGTCGAAGCTCCCCGCGACGACGCGGCGTTCTACCGGTTCTTTTCATCCAAAGTCCAAGGCAACGCCGAGCAATTAAAGTCCAACGAGCCGAAACGCCTCCAGCTATACAAATTGACCGCCGCGTTGATTCGCGCCTACGCCAACCTTGCCGGTGAAATGGCTGAGGCTGGTTACAGCGAAACCGAGACGGCCAAAATCAAGACCGAGGTGACGTTTTACGAGAATCTCCGCACCCAGATTAAGTTGCACAGCGGGGACGCCATTGACCTCAAGCAATACGAGCCAGCGATGCGGCATCTGATTGACGCTTACATTCGGGCGGAGGAAACCGAGCGGGTTTCCGATTTGGATGATTTGTCGCTGATTCAATTGATTGTGGAACGGGGTGCGGACGCGGTGAAATCTCTGCCCAAGAGCATCCGGCAAAATGAAACCGCCGTGGCCGAAACCATCGAGAACAACGTCCGCAAGCTCATCATTGATGAGCAGCCCATCAACCCGAAGTATTACGACCGGATGTCGCAATTGCTGGACGCGCTGATTTTGCAGCGGAAGCAGGAGGCGTTGGATTACAAAAAATATCTGGAGGCAATCGTCGCGCTCACGAAACAGATTAAGAATCCGGCCACCGGCGGGATGTATCCCAAAACCCTCAACACATCGGCGATGCGGGCGTTGTATGACAATCTCGGAAAAGATGAACCGCTCGCGATGGCGTTGAATGAGGCGGTTGTGCATAACGCGGAAGCCAACTGGCGGCAAAACATTTTCAAAGTCAGGAAGGTGAAATACGCCATCAAGAAAGTGCTGAAGGACGATGAGGCGCTGACCGAGGAAGTGTTGACGCTGGTGAAAAAGCAGAATGATTACTGAACGTCACAACCTGACCGTGGGCGGTGTCGAGGTGGCAGTCATCCGCAAAGCCATCAAGAATCTGCATCTGGGGGTGTATCCCACGAACGGGCGCGTGCGGGTGGCCACACCCTTGGCGGTATCGGACGAGGCGGTGCGCTTGGCGGTGGTCGGAAAGCTCGGTTGGATAAAACGGCAGCGGGCGCGGTTCGTCGCCCAACCCCGACAAACACGCCGCGAAATGGTCAGCGGCGAGAGCCACTATTTCCAAGGTCGGCGTTATCGCCTGCGGGTGGTTCATAACGACGGCGCGGCCAAGGTCGTTCGCCGCAACAATTCCATCCTCGAACTTCAGGTGCGTCCTGGAACCACGGTCGGGGGGCGTGAAAGGATTTTGCAGCAATGGTATCGCCAGCACCTGCGGGAATTGATTCCAGCCCTATTGGAAAAATGGCAGGCGGTCTTGGGTGTGCGGGCCAATGAGTTTGGCATCAAGAAAATGAAAACCAAGTGGGGCACCAGCAACATTGAAGCCCGTCGTATCTGAATAAACTTGGAACTGGCCAAGAAACCGGTGTCGTGTCTGGAATACATCATCGTCCACGAACTGACCCACCTGCTGGAACGAAATCACAATGAGCGGTTCACAGCCATCATGGACCGACACCTGCCGACATGGCGCATGAGCCGGAAGGAACTGAATTTTGAACCATTGGCGAATGAGAATTGGAGTTATTAAATCCCACCGCTCTAATAAGCGGGCCGCCAAGACGAACAAGTGAGGGAAGCCGCGCAAGGCGAAATTCATCACGCGGGCCGAGGCGCGGCGGCGGGCGGAGCGGCATGTCCTCAAACGGATTTTCAAAGGTGCGACCGTTCGGGACGGCGCGGAGGTGCGGCTGAACTTTTATCATCGGGGCAACTGGACGGCCAAGGATGTGTGGGTGGTGTATAAAAATCCCGACAACCCGCTGGAATTGAAATCGTCCGGCATCATCGCCGTCGGCAAACGCACGGGCCGGGTGCTTTACGAAGGTTCGGCGGGCGACGAGGGGTAAGCCGCCAGAACGCCGCGCGACGCGTGCGTTATGCCAGAAACAAGTCGGCGGAGACGCTGAAATGCTTTGCCAGGGTGCGGACGTGGGCCAGCGTCAATTGCCGCTCGCCGCGCAGAATCATTGCGCCCAAGTTGCGGCTGGCTCCCAAAATGCGGGATAAATCCGCCGCGTTCATTCCGTTTTCTTCCAGCAGGTGTTTGAGCGAGTCCAAGCCGCTGATTTTAGGCCAGCGGATTTTTTTGCCCTTGTCGTATTCATCCACAAACTCCGTCAGCACGTCGAGATAATCTCGTTGCTCCGTGTTGAGCCGGGTGAAGACGGCGAGGGCGTTCATCATGGCCGTGGCTTCCTCGTCCTGCGCGGCATCGTGGATGGGACGCGGCAGGTAAGCCGCGCACAATTCGCAGTAGGTCTTGGGAATGGCCGCGTGACTGGCAAAACGCCGGGTTCGTGGTTGCGTCAGTGTTTTCATAATTCAGTTTTCCATCGGTCTTTGTCGTATTCCGCGTGCGTCAGGAAGCGGAGCAGGAACACCTTGCCGGTGTCGTAATGGATGGCGCAAATCAGCCGATAGTTGTTGCCGCAGACGTTGAACACCTGAAGCGGCGAGCCTAAAAGGTCGGCTCCAATGCGCGGTTTAATGTTTAACTGCACGCAACCTATTTTTGCCTCCAGACCTGATTGTTAAGTCCACCGCGCCGCCGAAAAATGTTTCAATTGATTTCGGCCCTCTGCGCTGGCCTTGGTGAAATCCACGAAGCGGCGAAGCTGTCGCTTTCCGCCGGCGTAGTAACTCAACAAAAATGTCGGGAAGTTTTCACCACGAACATGGCCTTTGTTTTTGTAGATCTTTACCGCGACATCGCCGCTGCGGACGACGTGCGGCCACGTTTTAGGAAGGCGGACGGGCTTAGGCTCGGGTGCGAGGGGATGCAGGGAATTGTTTGATTTCATGCGTTAGAGTGCAACAACACTGTAACAACATATCAAGCGAATCAACCTAACCTGTTGCATTGCATGGTGCCGACGGAGGGGGTCGAACCCACACGTCTGTAAAGACACTAGATTTTGAGTCTAGCGCGTCTGCCAATTCCGCCACGTCGGCCTCAATTGCAATAGACCCTCTTGTTAGCAGAAAATCTTTGGCACACGCAAGCGTCGAATTCGGAGTGTCGAATTCTGGGGTGTGATTAAATGGGGGTGAGGGAGAGTAGGGAACCCGGGCCCCGGTCAGGGTGGATTTTCTTCCGCTCAAACATTCGCGGGGAGGCAAGCCAAAGGCCCGTCTCGATTTGGTTCTCGGGTCGACCCCAGAGGCATGGGCCAGGCTTTAGTCAAAAAGCATCGAGCCGGGACCTGCAGGTCCCGGCTCGATTTTGCTCGATTGTCTGACTTCGGTGTTTATTTATTCCGGGCGCTTTTTACCTTCGGGCCGTGCGCCCCCAGGACCGCCGGGACCGCCGCCCCCGGGACCGCGTTTCATGGCCTCTTCAACCTTCTTGAATTGCTCGTCGTTCAGAATCCCCTTCAGATCCTTCAACAATTCTTCGCGCAATTTCCCGCCCTCCGCCATCATGCCTTCGCGATCCAGTTCGCCGGACTGCATTTTTTGGAATAAACCCCGCATTTTTTCCTGCTGCGATTGACGGGCGGCGTCGAATTTCTTCTGCTGTTCGGGCGCGAGGTTAAGCTCCTTGGAAAGCTGTTCCAAAGGATTGAAACCACCACGCTGACCACCGGGTCCGCCAGGTCCGCCGGGGCCGCCGAAGCCACCTTGACGCCCCCCCTGGCGCTGGGCTTCGCTGAATTTCTTGAATTGTTCCCCGTTGAGGACGCCTTTTATTTGCGCCGTAAACTCTTCGTTAATCGCCTTCATCTTCTCCATCTGCGCCTGGCGAATGGCCTCCACCTTGCCTTGTTGCGCGTCCGTCAAATTTAGTTCCCGGAGAACTTGATCGCCGCCACCGGGGCCGCCGGGACCGTCGAAGCCACCGCGTGGACCACCTTCACGGCCACCCGGAGGCGGGCCGTCGGGGCGTTTGCCATCCGGGCGTTTACCATCGGGGGACTGGGCGCAAACCGAGTTGGCCAGCAGCGCTACGCCGAGCGCTCCGGCCGCGGTGAGTTGTGTGAGTGTTTTCATGAGTTGTTTATTTGCCTGCTTTTTCCTGCCCGCTCCGCCCGCCCGCATCGGCTTCGATGCAGTATAAAAAACGGTTTGAGCGTAGGAAAATCTGGTTCCCGCTCAGGGCGGGCGTCGCGTTGAAATCGCTGCTGTCGGCGGCGAGTTTGTTTTGGGCGACGAGTTTAAATTCAGGGGTGGCCGCGATCACAAATGTGCCGTTGCGTCGGCTCACCGCGTAAAGGTTTCCGTTCGCGAGGACGCCGGAGGCATAAAATGGCTTGGCCCCAAAACCACCACCCCCGCTGGCGGCACCGGGCAGGCGCTCCTTGTAAATTAGATGACCCGTCCGGGCGTCCAGGCAAACGGCGAAGCCCTGGTCGTTGACGAAATGGAGGCGGCCCTGATAAACCACGGGCGAAGGGATATAGGAGCCGTGCTGGCTCGACCAGACAATGTGTGATTGCGTGACATCACCCTTGCCCCCCGTGCGCACGGCCACGCTGCCGGTGCCCGGAAAACCGCCCGTGGCGTACACCACTCCCTCCGCCGCCACCACACTGGGCCCGACATTGCCGGTCAGTGCCGTGGAGGCATACCAGCGTAGTTTGCCGGTATCCGGATTCAAACTCCACACCTCCCCCGGCACCGCGATGACCAACTCCGCCTGGCCATCCGCCAGGTCCACCAGCGTCGGCGTGCCATACGTCAACTCGAGCGTATCCGCCGCGGCTTTCCAAACTTCCTTGCCGGTTCGTTTGTCGAGGGCGCGAATGGAACGGCTCTCCTCGGACGCGGTAACTATGACGAAATCCTTGTAGAGGATCAGGCTGGAACCCGAACCCCAGCGGCGGTTGCTTGACTCCTGGCCCACGTTGACCTGCCAGAGTTGTTTGCCCGCGAAATCAAAGGCCACCACGCCGGTCTTGCCAAAGAAGGCATAAACCCGCGCGTCATCGATGGCTGGGGTGTTGCTGGCATAGCCGTGTTCCGCCATCATGCCGTTGTAGGAATCCTCCGGCAGCACGGCCGGCACGGCCTGTGACCAGAGGATCTTGCCCTCCAGGCGCGAAATGCAGACCAGATGTCGCTTCAAATTTTCGGGGCTGCCCGAACCACCGGCACCGTCACCGTAGCCCGAATAGCACGTCACAAATACGCGCTCCCCGCGCACAATCGGACTCGAGGCGCCGGGTCCAGGCAAGGGCGCTTTCCATTTTACGCCCTGCGCATCGCTCCAGATGGCGGGGGCTTTGGAATCGCTGGCGATCCCGGAACCATTGACGCCGCGAAAGCGCGTCCAATCGGCCGCCCCAAGAACCGTGCCGCCCAGCACAGTGAGCAGACCAAATCGGGCAATGACAGATGTTGTTTTCATTTCTGGACAGGTGAATCCGGGGTGAGTGCGGGCTTAATTCCGGCCGGCGGTTGAACCGGGTATGCTTTGTTCAATAGGGCAAGCTCCATGAATTCCTGAAGCTTTTCATCGCTGCGGGCGAATAGCTCGATGAAAGCATGGGCGTTCCGGCCCGTCACCAACGAATGTTCCAGCAAGACGCGGAGCTCGCGGCCCTCTGGCACCGTCCCGGGGGCGGCTGCCAGTTCAACCGCCCGCCCTCCCGGGGGGATAATTTCGGGGCGTACCCGAGTCGTTGCCGACCGGCCGGGCTCGACGGAGATCGTGGAGCGATGCGAGTTCGTGGAACAAGCGGTGAACGCTCCGGCCAGCACCAACCCCGAAAACAAGCTTCGCAATTTCATAATTCAATCCGGTTCCAGCCAAAGACGCATTTAATTCTTCTTTATTAAACGCCGGCGACGTTAAGCCTTTGTGTGGATCCAGCCGGAAAATTGTTAAGGAATTGTAAAAGTTGGTCGATGGAACAAGCCGCGCGGCTTTAAAGCAGCGGTTGGAAGGGGGCCGGGCGCGGGCGGGCGAAGCAACAACTCCCTGCGGCGAGGAGATCCTCCTGCTGACGCGCGGCCCAATGCAGCACCAGCGCCCGCACTCGGAACGGCGCGTCTCCTTGAATGACCTCAACTCGAAAATTGCCATGTTTAACACTCTGCTCGCGTAGCCGCGCCAAGCAAAGGCCGGCACAAAAACCGCCACCGATTTGCTGCCCGACAAGATTGACGCAGGCGACCGCACTGGCGAACGCCAGTGGGATCGTTTGATGGAACGCTACCGCTCACCAGAACGCACCGCGAACGACCGCTCGTGTACCAATCGTGGGCTTAGTTTGGCGGCCAGATTAAAAAGCAGCGCGCCATTCATGCTTTTGCGCAAATCTCATCTCTCTTTGCGAAAACTTGCGGCGGGACTTTTCATCCATTCCATTTTTCAACGCCTCTTCTTTCGCGATTCCCTGTTACGCCGCCTATTTCCGCAGGTTTTCGGTGACTTTCATGCTGCAAAAGTGCGAGCCGCACATGTATCAGAAGTGGGCCGACTACGGCCACGATTCCAGCTTCAGCCCGCTGACACGTTGGAACTCGCGGACGTTGTTTGTGACGAGCGTGAGACCGCCGGCCACGGCTTGTCCGGTAATGAGCAAGTCATAAGGCCCGATGGGCGTTCCCGGACGTTCGAGTTCCGCGCGTATGTTCGCGGCGGCTTCCGCCCCGGCACGGTCCAGCGGCATTTCGATGATGGCGGAAATGAAGCGCTCGACTTTCTGCCGTTCCTTCGCTGGGTCTAGAGCTCTCGCCAGTCCGCAGAATAATTCATAGACGCTGATCATCGATACGGCGCAATCCGACGGCGCGACCTGGCTCAACCGTTGCACCATGCCCGGGCGCTGGCGGAGAACGCCAATGCAGGTGTCAGTGTCGAGCAGGTGGGTCATGGTGGTCGGCTACCAAGGTTTGACCGGCGTCAGCTGTCCTTGGTCGGGCCGGGAAAATGCCGGATCGGTGATGTGAATCGAATCGAAGAAACCGACCGGCCAGGTTTTCGGCCTTAATGGCTCAAGCACAATCGCCTCGCCCTCGTGACGAATGCCAACGGTGGGCGTGGAAATGTGAAAGCCTTTCGGCAGGTATACGGTCTGAAACTCGCCTTCGTGGGTGACGGTTGCTAACTCATAACCCGAAATTATGCTTCCGTCCGACTGCCCGCAAGCCGGGATTTACGCCGGCGCGTAAATTTCATTTCTCTTTTCCGCAAACTCGCGGGGCTTTTCTTCCATTCCATTTTGAGCATACCCTTTTGCGAAATCAGGGTTGCTCCAATTCTGGCTTGCCGCGAGCACCACGCGACCGGCCAGGTTGCACTGCGCAGGTGCTCCGGTCCGCCGACCGAAACCCTTTAAGAAAGATTTGACCAGACTTCGGTATTGAGTAATTTAACTCAACGTATTGAGTAAATTGTATGACGCGCCAAACGCTCCATGATGACCTGCTGAAACGGCTCAAGGAAAAACGCCGCTTCTTGCAGGTGCTGGCAGGCCCGCGTCAGGTCGGTAAAACCACCTTGGTCAGACAGGTCATCAAGGCATCGAAGCTGCCCGCGCATTACGCCTCCGCCGACGAACCGTCCATGCGGGATCGCACCTGGATTGAGCAACAATGGGACGCCGCCCGATTGATGGCACGCGACAGCCAAGCAGGCGCATTGCTGGTGTTGGACGAAGTCCAGAAAGTTTCGGACTGGTCAACCGTTGTAAAATTACTATGGGACACGGACACGCACGCCGGTTTGCCATTGAAAGTCGTTCTGCTTGGTTCTGCGCCCTTGCTCATTCAGCGTGGTTTGACCGAGAGCCTGGCCGGACGGTTCGAGGTGATTGCCGTCCCGCACTGGTCGTTCGCGGAAATGCGGGAAGCCTTCGGCTGGAATCTGGAGCAATACATTTTCTACGGCGCATATCCCGGTTCGGCCGATCTGATCCCTGAGCCGGAACGCTGGCGGCGTTATATCGTGGATTCCCTCATTGAAACCACGATCGCGCGCGACGTTCTCCTGCTGAATCGCGTCGACAAGCCCGCGCTGTTGAGACAGTTGTTCCATCTCAGTTGCGCCTATTCCGGCCAGGTTCTTTCCTACCAGAAAATGCTCGGTCAACTTACGGACGCGGGCAACACCGTCACCCTCGCGCATTACTTGGAATTGCTCCAAGGGGCGGGCATGGTCGCGGGACTTTCCAAGTATGCTCACGGACTCGTTCGCCAACGCGGGTCGAGTCCAAAATTGCAGGTGCTCAACACTGCGCTGATGACCGCGCAGGACCACCGGACAGCGGCCGAAGCCCGGCAGGATGGCAATTATTGGGGTCGGTTAGTCGAGTCCTGCGTCGGCGCACACCTGCTTAACACCAGCTTCGGCACCAACATCGAACTGACGTATTGGCGGGAACGGAATCAGGAAGTGGATTTCATTCTGCGCCAAGGCAGGACCACCGTCGCCATCGAAGTGAAAAGCGGACGGCGTGCAGAATCCTTGCCTGGGATGACGGCTTTTGCCACGCATTTCAAACCAAAGCGCAAACTGCTCGTGGGTGGACAGGGAATTGATCTGGCTGACTTTCTGATGAAGTCGGCAAATTATTGGCTGCAATAATCGTTTCACGCTGGTGAGCGATTATATTTGGACATGGCAAGGATGGGGGCTTAACCCATGAGAATTTGCCCAGCTTGGAGATGTAAAGGGATACGGTTTTTTCCCGCACGATCAAAGCGAGTCATGACGGCGATGCTTTGGTTGCCCACTGGCACGAGCCGAGGTTCCGCGACTTGGATTCCAACTGCTCGCTTTTTACAAAATGTATTCACTTCCCAAATCGGCGGGTAAGAAATCAAATCCAGAACTTCGCTTCGATCAAATGGGGTGAATTCACTTTTTGCAAATCCAACAACCTCTCTGAGATGCAAAAAAACGAACCAACCGTGGCGCTGTTGGTTGAACCCTGCATTTCTAATTCTTATCCGCCGATTTGGGTCACTTGTTGCCATCTGGATACATTCTGTAACAGCGGCGAAACAGCGAGGGGTGCTGCGCCCGCGAGGAGTGCCCAACTTCGACGACATTCTTCGTGTCGTCGGCGACTTCGGGAAACTCATCAATCAGAATGGCTAACGGTTTGGCAAACAGTCGGGACGACCGTCCCAGTATTGCGCCACTATTCGGGCGGATTCGCCCAGAACGGCCTGACCGCCGGAACGCGCGCCAAGGCATGCCACCATCAAAGCTTCCGGGTGGCGCCGGGTGCAAAATTGTTAGGGCGCAGCCTTCCACGAAGTGGAAGTCTTAGAGTTGAAGCGGTTAGCATATTTTGCGGGACATCCTCCCCGATTTTGTTTATCCTTTCGGCATGAG
>JAYTXL010000415.1:0-4405 GCA_043742955.1 Verrucomicrobiota bacterium
GAGAATGATATGAAACCGTCCAAACCCACAACGATCAGCGCCCTGTGCCTGCTGCTGGGCGCGCTCGCGGCCAGCCACGCCCAAGCACAATCCACCAATCTCCAACTGCGCTTGGAACGGCGCACCAATACGCTTGACCTGATGGTGAACGGCACCGCCAACTCCGGCGCGTTCTTCATCTATCAGGCGCAGGATCTCCCATCGCTGTCCGCCAGCCCTTCGGTGGCGGTGCAGACCAACACGGCGCTGACCAACGGCCTTCGCTTTTCCCTGCCCGCTCCCGGAGTCATTCCCAGCCAGGCGTTTTTCTCTGCCGCTCATTGGCCCGGACTTTCGGTGGATAATTTTGGCGATCCAGAATTTGCGCCCAACGAACCATCTCCAGAGGAGGTTCTCATTACCAGCGGCGTGCCCACCAATCTCATTTCCGGGCAAGCGTTCACCGTCGATTTTTTTGTGACGGATACTGCCGGACAGCTTCTGGATATTACGCAGGCCGTTTCGATCCGCGTTCTGCGGCAGTTGGACGGAGTAAGCCACCCCGACGCACAAGTCTCTCCTTCGACCGGGCAGATGATCGGCGGACATCTGCGCCTGACGATTACCGTTACTGCGACCACACCGCTTAACGGGTACACACTGGGTCTCGGCCCAGCGGTGACCCTGTTCAGTCGCAACCTGACTCAATTTCTGAAAACGTCTTTCAACTTGGGAACCGCTCCACTTTCCACTCCCACCAGCAACCAACTATACCAAGCTCTCGAAGCCCGCCGCACCGCTGCTGCTGACCCGAACCCGGCGTGGAGTTATCCGCTCGCCGGTGCGAATTACCCCATCGCCGGAACCTTTGGCGAATGGCGCGGCGATGATAATACCAAGGTTCATAAAGGCGTGGACTTGGCGGCATCAGTCAACATCAATGTCATCGTTTCACGCGGGGGCATTGTCTCTCATCGAGGTTCCTTGCTCACTCCAGCCCAGGGCGATTATCTCGTGATTGATCATGGGGATGGATGGTTCTCTCGCTATTTGCACCTGCAAGCCAGTTCCATCGCCATCAAAGTCGGTGACAGCATTGCGCGCGGCGCTACGCTTGCCACCAGCCTCTACTCAAGAAGCGGCTGGGGAACCCATCTCCATTTTGAAATCCGCCGCGGTGCGAACCATTCCCAATGGCAGGAACCGTTTCCTGGATCGGCGCAGGACCCCCTGCAAATCGCCACGATAAACCCCGGCAGCAGCATTTTCGCCGGGCCGCCTGGAGTGCGCCTTCCAGAACTGGAGGAATTCGGGCTGACCCGCAAGCACCCCGGTCAAAACGCCTTTGACAAAGCTAACACGACGATCGCCGAGACGACCGGGCCGGTCTATGTGTATGCCCGGTTCCTGGATCGAGAACCCAAAATAGCCGGCTCGGAATGCGATCCCAATTTTTATCGACTTGGTTTGCGATCCATCGGCTTTCAGCCGGAGAATGTAACGACCAACAATTGGATCTGGCCATCCAACGAAGTCGCCGTTGCCAGCTATCTGCCCGCCAGCAGCGGAAATGAAAAAGGTTTCGCCAAATACAGGATTCCCAACCCCCAGCGGTGCGACTACTTCCGCTATTGGTGGAAGTGGGACACTTCTATTTACACCAATGCCACCGGCCCTCGCAGCATCGTCCTGACGGGTGTGGACTATGGCGGTGCGATTAGCAATTACACCTTCACCTTCGGGCCGCAGATTCTTGCCGTCGTTCCTGATCCGTCCATCGCGGGGAAATTTTCATTCACGAATGTTTCCTACCTTGGCACGAACAGCCTGCCCGCGCTGACTCAGCCCGATCGTTACAAGGTGGAGATTATTCAGTCCAATGGGTCTGTGCTACCCGGCGTGATTTGGACTAGCCCGATCGTGAATGGTCTTATCGATGTGACCGCTCACCTGAAAACAAATGGCTACACGTTCACCCTGCCATCACAGACTGATACCACCAGGTTGAAACTGCGCGTCTCCAGCCTGCTCGCCACCAACCTCGCCCACCAGATGGAGATTTCGGGCACGGCCCTCATCCCGGTAGGCACCTTCACGATGGGTGACACGTTCGGGGAGGGGTACAGCGACGAAGTTCCCACGCACACGGTTCAAGTCTCGGCGTTTTACATGGACAAGTATGAAGTGACGAAGACGCTGTGGGATGACGCTTACAGTTGGGCGACAAATCATGGTTACAGTTTTGACTACAGCAATAGCGGTCAAGGAAAGGCGGCGAATCATCCGGCGCACTCGATGACGTGGTATGATGCGGTGAAGTGGTGCAATGCGCGGAGCGAGAAGGAGGGGAAGACGCCGGCCTATTACACGAGTGCGGCGCAGACGGCGGTGTATCGCACTGGACAAGTCAGCGTGGACAACGCCTGGGTGAAATGGAACAGCGGCTACCGGCTGCCGACGGAGGCGGAGTGGGAGAAGGCGGCGCGGGGCGGGCAGAGCGGACAGCGGTTTCCATGGGGCAACACTATTTCATGGAGTCAGGCGAATTACTACGCTTATCCGTCAGGTTATTCCTATGATGTCAATCCCACGCAGGGTTATAATCCTGCCTACACGAATGGTGGTTATCCTTACACAAGTCCAGTTGGATCATTCGCAGCGAATGGTTACGGGCTTTATGACATGGCTGGGAATGTGTGGGAGTGGTGCTGGGACATGTATGACGCGTATTCCGCCGGGAGCGTGACCGACCCGCGTGGGCCTGCCTCAGGCTCGAACCGCATGTTTCGGGGCGGCAGTTGGGGCGGCGATGCGATCGGCTGCTGGACAGCGTACCGCGTCAGCAACGACCCGTCGTACAGGGGCAGCTTCCTCGGATTTCGTTCCGTCCTGCCCCCAGGTCAGCCCTGAGCAGAACAGAACGGTTTCCCGCACTGGTCGAATCGGAGCGAGGGACGAGCGGAGATTGACCGGTGCGGGAAACAACGCGAGTCAAACACGAGGGTGTCAAAAAAAAGGAGGCCCGCGCAGAGGCCAGGTTTTGTTTGAAAACGGGATCGTGCCAACGTCATGCAACTGAAACTTTTTGTCCTGCCGATCAAGAATCTGGACGCCGCCGAGGCGGAGATGAACGCTTTTTGCGTTCGCACCGGATGCTCGTCGTGAGGAAGGCTACTTGCAAACGCTGCTGCTCGATGGTGGCTGGCATGTGAGGTTTCACGGGGAGCACACGCGTCCCGCGTGTTGTTTTCGGCGTCGCGCCGAAAACCTCGTCGCACCTTCTTCTCCCTCGGAAACCAAACCAGATGGTATGACGATGGTTTGGGCGCGACGCCCAAACCAGCACGCGGGTCGCGTTCGCTCCCCGTTTTAACTTCAGAGTTCGGGCTTACGAGCATCCGTGCTGATCAAAACGGCCGGACTCGATCAACGCGTCGTTATCGAAAGACTGTCCGTGCTGTGCGGCGCGTTTTTTATTTCCCCAATCTGTTTCGTGCCCTCAAAGAATTGCACGGTTTGCGGTTTTGCGGTCGGGTTCCACGCGATGAGCGTGCGCGTCTTCTTGGCGTCGTTCACATAGACCATCGAGGTCGGGCTGGTGCCGTGGGCGGACCAGTCCACCCGGCCCAGTTCGGCCAGCGCGCTGGCTTGGTAGTAGATGCTGGTCATCCATTCGTTGTGCGCGACTTTGTCACCGGGTTCAGCCCAGAGCTTGTCGATTTCCGCCACGACGCGAGGGGCGTCGGCGTGCATGAGGAAACCGAGGTGGTAGCTGCCGAGTTCGCCACCGAGCGTTTTGATTTCGACGGGCTTCTTTTTGTAGTCGGGCTTTTTCGCAGCTTCCTTTTCCTCGGAACTGGCCAGTTCACGCTCCACGTCCGCGTAGGTTTTATTGATGAAGCTGCGGTCGCGATCATAGAACGCGGCGTGCGGACCAGACGGCAGCCACTGGATGCCGTAAATCCACGCCGGGCTTCCTGTGAACCACGTCCCCCACACGATGCTGCTGCACCAGATCATGCCGCAACCGTTGTGCTTGTAGGCCGCCGGGAAAACATCGTCGTGCGGATCGAACCAATACTCGACGTTCGCGCGGCTCTCGAACGAATAACCCATCACGCCCGCCGCCGTGAGTTCCGCGTCGCCGAGCGCCTCACCGAGCAGGATCATTCCAGCCCAACTGTTGATGGCTTCGCCGGTCGATTCCTGATTGTTGCCCTCTGGAAATCCATTGCCGTCGGCGAAGCTATGCCCGCGCCAAAGATCGAAGGTGCGGAAGCGCGGGAAGCGCGTTTCCTTGGCGTCGTAGTTTGCGTAATTCTTGGCAATGAGCCGCGCCATGTCGCCGTAGGAGGCGGCGAAGTCTGGCTGAAGCTGGCTCAAGAGACCCGCCGCATAGACAAAGTAGCCCTGATGAAAATGCGTG
>JAYTXL010000416.1:0-3464 GCA_043742955.1 Verrucomicrobiota bacterium
GGATGATGGAACGGTGATGCAGCGCTTCGACGTCCTCCACCGAGAGGAAACGGGGTTCGTTCACTGCGCAAGTTTGCGAAAGAGCGGGTCGTAGCGCTCGAAAACTTTCTCGGCCACTGCTTCCAACTCGGAGCGGCAAGTATCCACCGGCTTGGACTCGGCGGCCTCCAGTTGGTGCACGAATTCCACCACCACCATCTTTTCTTCGGGCGGCAATGCCTTGATTTGCTCGATTACCTCGGACGCACTCATGTCTGAATTCTAATTCGTCTTGAAGCAATTGACAAGCGGGCAAGCCAGCAAAAGGATCACTTCGCCATCACCATCTCGGCCTCGGCAGGGACTTCGACCCGCACCCCATCGCGCACGCGGTTTTTCATTTCCTGCTCCTTGCACCAGCCTTTGATTTCCACGTCGTTGAAAATCTTGCCCAGAACGCGGCGCAACAACCCTTTCAGATTCGGATTCTCCAGGTCGCCAAGACAACGGATGGCTTCTTCCTTGTACGTTTCGAGCAACGTGCGGGCGCGGTCGTCGGCATGCAACTCCGTGTAGAGCATTTCAATTTGTTCCAGACTCGTGCCCGCGGGCAATTGGCGGCGCCATACCGAGGCAAGCATCCTCTTTTGCGCGTCCTTCGCCTTGTCATGCGCAATGGCGAGCAGCAGGCTCGGGCGCAAGCCGGCGAGATCATTCGTCTCGCCCGTCAAACCGATGTCGCTGAGATCATCGCGAATCTGATAGGCAATGCCGAGCGCCTCGCTGTAGGTTTTGAGCACGTCCTCGACTTCCTCATGAGACTCCACCCCGGCGTAGAGGGCGCCCAACCGCAGGGCGACCTCGAAGGCGGGCGCGGTCTTCTTGCGAAAAATGTCGAGCACCTGGCGCTGGTCGAGCGGCAGCGGCGCGCGCGCCCAGCAAAGCTCCGCGCCCTGGCCGCGGCAAAGCTCGCGCTGACCCCGGGCGGCGACCAGGAGCATCTGCGCCTTTTGCTCGGCGGAAATCTTGCTCGCGCCAATGAGCCGGTAACCTTCGCCAATGAGCAGGTCACCCACGTTCAGCGCAACAGCGGTGCCGTATTCCTCGTGCAACGTCTTCTCGCCGTAGCGAAGCGCGTCGTTGTCCTCGATGTCGTCATGGATGAGGGAGGCTTTGTGAAAACACTCGACGGCGACGGCGATTTTCTTGAGGTCGTCGGGCAGCGGCGCACCGGTGTCCTGGCGCAACGCCTGGAAAGTGGCAACCGCAAGAAATGGACGCCAGCGTTTGCCGGCCCGGCCCAGCCATTCACGCGCGATGCGCTCGGTTTCGCCTTCGCCATTGCCCATGATCGTGTCGAGCGAGGCGGGCGTAAACCAGAAGTCCACGTCGTCACGCAGCGCGCCGAGATCCAGCCGGCGCGTTCGGTCGTCACTGGTGAGGTGGATGTAATCCCACACCCAGTCGAGATCCACGGTGGTGTCGATGCAATCATCCTGCAGCAGCGGCACGGCGACGCCGGGGATCGCGGCGGCTTCCATGTAGGGAAAGGCGCGTTCGAGCACGCTGAGGCAGCTCACGCCGACGATGGCCTCGACCTTGCCCGTTTGAATGAGCGACATGACGATGGCCGAGCCTTCGGCGACCAGCGTCGCGTAGCCGAGCTTCTCCGCCTCCGCCTGCAGATCCTGGATCGTGCACAGGCCGCACTGTTTGCAGAGCAGGCCGAATTCATCGAAGGGCGCCGGACACTTGCTCTCGACACGCAGGCATTTGGGCAGGAGCAGCAAACGGCGCTCGAAGGGCACCGAGGCAAGTTGCTCACGCCACATTTCGTTGTTGATGAGCACGCCAAGGTAATCGCGATAAACTGAGTCGCACTGCAGCATGCCAACGACCCGGTCGGCGTGAACCTTGAGTTCCTCGGTGGGCAACGGCGGAACGGGATTAAATTCGGCGACGTAATTCCGGACGACTTGCAGATAATGGTTCCGCTCCACGCTCGTTTGCGGGATGTTCTTCTTGGGCGTCCGCACCCGTTGCTGCACCACGTGCTTGGGGATGCTGACGCTGCCGGGCGTGAAACTGCCGGGCGGATTCAAGGCGATTGGCTGCATAGTCGGATGTATTGACGTTCGGGTTTTAGTATTATTCTAAAACCGGCTCGCCTGAAAGGTTATTTTTAATTGTCGTGCATCAGCTGGCCCGAATTCAAACAAATTAACCAAGAACAAATAAACCAAGGCTTGACGCTCAAAACGCTCCGGCGCAGGCTCGCCACATGACCACCGACGGGAAGCCCTGCTCCGTCGAATGGAACGTGGATAACTCGCCGAATCCCCTTCCGTTGGATTCCCAAAAAGTCCTGTCCTTTGGGATTGTCATTCCCACCCGTTCCAAGTGCCGGTTTCTGCCCCGGGCGCTCGCCCAAGTCCGCAGTCAAACGTATCCCCACTGGCATTGCGTGCTGGCGTCGGACGGGCCCAGCCCAAAAACCCGCGCGCTGTTTGACCAGCACACCAGCAGAGATCCCCGGTTCTCCTATTTGGAACTCGCAGCCCCAGCCCAAGATTGGGGATTGACGCCCCGCTTGCGTGGGTTGGATGTGCTCGCGACTTTGCCGCACCGACCGGATTACGTCGCCTTCTGGGACGACGACAACCGTTTCTATCCCGCGGCACTTACCAATATCGCCGAGGCGTTGCGACGGGAAGGATCGGCCGACCTGTTGATCGTCCCGATTCACCGCCAACTCTCTCAACTCCCGCGCCCCTGGTTCGGCCCCCCACGACTTGAAGCGGGGAAATGTGGACACGGCAAATCTCGTGGCGCGCCTTGACCTGGCGCGGCGGCTCTATCCGGATGATGCGCCCGCGGGTACGCGGGGCCAGGACTATCGATTTTTTGCGCGCGTGCTGTCGGAAACCGGGCAGCACATTGCCCTGGCCGACATCCCTCCCATTGGCCGATACGATGGACTCCGCCGGTTGGCGACTCTGCGCTGGTGGTTGCGGATTCCGCCGTTGGGCCTCGACGGACGCCGCTGGTACGGACCTCTGAAACGCTGGTTGCGGAAGTGAGTTAAGTCTGAAACCGCCGCTTGACGCTAAAAACGCCCAGGCGCAGGCTCGCCCAATGACCCCGCACGAGAAGCAATTCACCGTCCACCACAACTTGACAAGCGGTGACCTCGCGTCGGTCCAATCTTTAAACCTGTTAACCGCAGATGAACACAGATGAACGCAGATATGAAGACCGGAAAAGCGCGCGCCACCTTGCGCGGCGACCGCAGGGGCATCTCCGCCCTGGCCTTCACGCCAGACGGTAAAACTGGCTCTTCCGGGATTAGTGGGGGATTTTTTATTGGTTGATCCGCAATTGTGCACCTCCCACCGGAACTGCTGCGGGTCGCACTACCCCGTGGAAGGCCCTCCAACACTGCGTTTTCCGAGCATTCCGACACCTCAGGCTGCCGAAGTAGAACG
>JAYTXL010000417.1:0-2194 GCA_043742955.1 Verrucomicrobiota bacterium
GATCTGCACGGCATGAAAAGCTCCTATTTACCCTATAAACAGGGGCTCAAATGCGACTTTTCCCCCTGAATTCACCCACACGACTCCGAGAAGACCCGATATTTGACACTCGTCTCCTCGTCTCCTACCAAGCCAAACGCCGATTAAGCGGCGGCGACACGTACGCGCGCTCAGTGCATTTCCACGTCGCAGTTGCCAATGCCCGGACGATAGAAATTAAACTGCACGTTCGGATGGTCCGCGAGCAACGACATGGGCACGGCTGCGTCCGGTAGCTTTTTGGCGATCATCAGCGTGGTCAACCGTTGGCCAAAGGGGTTGTCGTGCATCCCGGCGTGCCAGATGGAAACCTTATCCGCCTGCCACGTCTCCGCTGGACCCACTGAAATGGCCTGCGTGGGCACCAGCGAAATATTACCCCCACCGGATGTACGCGCGTTCTGTGCAATGGTGAGCGGGTGCAGATCCACCACGCGCGTGGTGAGTTTGCGGTACTCCGCAGGTGAGGGCGGCGCATCCTTGAACTTTCCCTTGCGTCGCGGTGGGTCGTTGAAGGCCCAATGCTTCACATCGCCCTGCCCGCCTTGCATTACCGCACAGCGCACGCCGGCATTCCAACTGGCGCGATACACCGTTGAATCCGCCTTCGGAAAATGAAGCTGGGCGTCCGGCATCACCAGATTTTTGCGGATCCGACTAAAACACATCTCCCGGTCGGCCCGCTCGAAGGAAAGCGGATGGCTCGGGAGCATTTCCCGCCCCTCGAGAAACCATTCGTCCATGCCCCAGAAATGGCCGGACTTCACATTCAAACCGAGATCATTGACGATCCGGGCAACCAGCGGCAACTGCTCGGTCGGCCCGATCGGTCCGCAAATGCCAACGGGATTGTCGGGCGTCGATTGCTTCCAGGCGGCGATGTATTCGAGCGCCTCGGCCAGATAAAAGTCTTCCAGCGTATCATACATCACCACGTTGAAGCCAGGCCGCGAAAGCTTGGCCATCTTGTGCGGTGTCAGCGCAGCAGCGTCATGGATAAGGTCGTTATCGAGCGTGGTGTAATCCCACCAGTCAGGGGCGATGGAGCTGAGTTTGCGTGGCATGGTTATATTTGATAGGTTGGATGGTTAGATCGTAACTTCACGGGACGGTTCGGGTGCCGTAGCGAACCGAGTTTCGGTGCGTGCGGAAAGAACTCAACAAAAAAAATTCCGCCTCGTGCCGACTCAAGGAACCTCCTCTCCTACGGGAACTTGTCGGGACGAGAGAAATGTTTTGATCAACTCACCTTCGCCGCAAACGATCATCTCGGAAAATCGTTTGAACCATTTCCCGCTTGGCACTTCAGGCTGAGTATCCATCCATTGCACCATCAACCGGAGTTGCTCGCCGGAAATGTATCGCTGCTGGACGCGCTCAAGGAGATGAGCGTAAAGCGCCGGAGGCAGGTTCTGGCGCAATATCTTCGGCATGATTCACTCGCCGTAAAATCCGCGCGTCAGGGCGGACTTTAATCGAATGATCTCTGCCGGATCGTTTGATTCAGCCAGGCGTTCGGCCATCTGCCCCAACTCATCGGCGCTCAATTGGCGTTGGCGGGCCAATTGGAACGCGTGCTGAATCACCTTTGCTTGCTCGTCCGGCGGCAGCTCATCAATTTCTTCAATCACTTTCGCCGCTGTCATTGAAATAACCTATCCCATTCAGGAAACCGTGGCAAGGGCTGGATGCCCTCTGAAGGTCTCACAGGATGAAAATCTTGTCCCATCACTCCGGCAGCCTGACAAGACCTCGCTCATAAGCCCGGTTTACCAGGTAATTCCTTCCCAAAGCCTCGCGCAGTGGGTCGGCATCAGGTGCACAGAACCCCATGTGGGCATGTCGCCGCCAGCCTTCTGCATACTTGAATTTCTTCGACAGTTTCCCGACCGCGCGCGACAGGTCGGCCATCGTTTTCAGGTAAAAGTTCATCCCCTGACTTACATCCAGCCAACCCTGCTGGCTTCGGTGCGCCGCGAGCGCCTGCATTTTCGCGGCCTGGACGGCGGTGGTATTCACGAAGGCCCCGGGAACAATGCGCCGCCGCAGCGGATCACACAGACCGTGCGGCATGGCGTGATACACGGTGACGTCGTGCGCATACGTGGGTCGTGAAGGGATTGATTTAAAGTTGGGCATCCCGTGCGTGAACGCC
>JAYTXL010000418.1:0-4574 GCA_043742955.1 Verrucomicrobiota bacterium
ATCCACCGAATTGGTGGTGATGAGCGGCGAATCGTGATGTTGGAAGATGCCCGTGATGTAGCGGTGGAGTGGTTCGCGGATGGAATCAGTGATCAGCGGACGCCGATCCTTCGTGGAGAAAATTAGGTGAACCAAAACATTGCCGAGAGATTGTGACATGGCGTTGGTTCAGATTTTGGGTCGCCCTTTCAGGGCTTGGGTCGTTCGACGTTTGGAACCCAGGGCTTGCTGCGCGGCGCCCTGGGCTTTAACCGCCCGCCCCTTTGGGGCTGCCCCCAGTTGTGGTTGTATGCGCAATTGCCTTAGCGCGACCCTGCCGGAAACCACCGAGGCGCAGTGTGAATCCAAGTCACGAGCCCGCGCTTCGGCGGTTACGAACCGCTCGCGGTTCACCCGAAAGTCATTCGCGGTATCTTGGGCCTTTATCATTCGTCACGATTCATTCGTCATTTCCCCTCCTCACCCCTTCGTCAGCACCCCATCTAGGTTCAACAACACATTCCCCACGACCGTCCAGGCGGCGGCTTCGGCGGCATCCAGTTCCTTTGGCAGCGGACCGAGCGGTTCGGTGGCGAGCTGCTTCGCGGCGTCGGCATGAGCACGATAATTTTCCAATTCCTTTTCGTACAGCAACACCAACGCCTGCACCTGCTCGTCGCTGGGCGCGCGGGCCAGCGCGAGTTTCAGGCCGTACCGCGCGCGTTCCGCTACGCTCGCGCCGCCTTCCTTGATCATCCGGCGGCCCAACGCCTGCGCCATCTCCACAAACGCCGGATCGTTCATGGTCACGAACGCCTGCAACGGCGTGTTGGTCGGCAGCCGGCGCATGGTGCAATTCTCGCGGCTCGGGGCGTCGAAGGTCGCCATGCTCGGATACGGCACCGTGCGCCGCCAGAACGTGTAGAGGCCGCGCCGATACCGATCCTCGCCCGAGCTGGTGGACCAAGTGCGCTCACCATTGAAGGCCGCGCGCCACAAGCCATCCGGTTGGGGCGGATATACCGACGGCCCGCCGATTTTCTTACTGAGCAACCCGCTCAACGCCAGTGCCTGGTCGCGCAATGTTTCAGCATCCAGGCGGCGGCGCGGATAATGCGAGAGCAACTGGTTGCGCGGATCCTTGCGGGCGGACTCTGGCGCGACCAGCGACGACTGCTGGTACGTGGCCGACATGACGATGGTTTTGAGCAGCGCTTTCATGTCCCAAGGCTGCGCCAGGGTTTGGGGTCGAGACGTCAGGCCCAATCCACCCGACCCCGCCGAAGGCGTCATAAACGTGACGGCGAGCCAATCCAGTAACTCCTGATGAATCGGCAATGCGCCTTGCGTGCCAAAATCCTCTTCCGTCTCCACCATCCCCACGCCGAATAATTGCGCCCAAAACCGGTTCACTGCCACGCGCGCGGTGAGCGCGTTATCCGGGTTGGTCAACCATTGAGCCACTCCGAGCCGATTCAACGGCGCATCCTTTGGCGGCGGACTAAATGACTTGAGAAAGGCCGGCTCCACCGGATCACTGGGCGTGAGATGATTCCCCTTCAATAACACCCGCGTGGCGCGCTGCTTGTCCTTTGCCAGATCGCGCATCACCGGGACCGGCACCGGTTTGATTCCAGCCAGTTCACTCTTCAGTTGAGCCAGCTGTTGATTAAGCCGCGCAGACGACGGGGAGAAAGGTCGAAAATACGCGGCCAGTTCGGCGCGCTGCGGCTCGGGCCGCTGCCCCGGAGCCAGCGCAAGAATCTTAGCCACGGTTTCCGGCAACTCGCGCACCGGTCGGACTTGCGTCGTCGCCGAAAGGCGGAAGCGCCCGATCGTTTGCTGTTTGCCCTGCAATTGCTCCAGCGTGAACACCAGAGTCGCGCCCTCGCCGCCCACCGTGCCGCTGGTTTCAAACACCGCCGTGTGTGCCCTCCCCGCGCCGTCCCCAATGGACCAACCTGATTTCACATCAGTATCAATCGCTTTTTCCGCGCCGGCATTCGGCTCGCTGAAATCCGCCGACGCATTTTGCAACGCCACCGTTTGGCCACCAGAAAGATTGACCTTGGCCATGGGTTCAGGCGGCGCGGCGACCGCCGTTTCAAACACGGGCTGGCGCGCCGCGTCGAGGGCCCGGATTTTGAAATTATTGAGCCGCGTGCCAACATTTCCGTCGGTGCGGTTCCACACCCTGATTTCATCCACCGCCACGTCGGCGCCCAGATCCACTTCCCACCACGGATTATCCTCGCTCTTGGTGTGCGTGGTGGACTTGGCTTCAAAATAATGGCCATTGGTATTGCCGTCGATCGCCAGCGATGCCGGGCCCTCGTAGTCCGTGCTCGACTGGCTCGCCTTGCCTTTGGTCGCGACATTCATTCCGCCGCTGAAAACCTGCACTTCGGCCAGCGCGAGCAGGCGTTGTTCACCGGGCAGTTCCACGCGCACAAAGCGGGCCTTCTTAACGCTGGCGTTCGCCGGCTGCACGGACAGGCGAAATGTGTTCAAGGTCAGCGCGCCGGTTTCGCCGCGACCCGGCCCCTGCTTCGGCAAACGCTCATCAGGCAACACCTCCAACCGGACGGCGGTGATGTTTTTCAAGTCCGTGCGCAGGCTGACGGTATAGGTGTCCGTATCCGGTGAAACCCCTCCCGCCAGAATCGAATGATCGGGCAAATGCTGGAGCGTGGCGCCGGCGGAAGATTTCAACCCGGTCGGCTCCAACACAATCCACGGGGCAAGCTGGGCCCGGGTTGATTCCCAAGCTGCCAACTCCGCTGCCAGTTGCGCGGGGGCGGCGAGCTCCTTTTCCAACCCGGCGATGTCCGCCTTCAACTTTTCCATCCGGACGCGCTGCTCCGTAGTCGCCAGCGGCAGGGTGGGACGCTCGTCGGGTTGATCAAAATCCTCGGTCTGATTAAACAGCGCGAAGAACGAATAATATTCCCGCTGCGTGATCGGGTCGAATTTGTGCGAGTGGCATTGCGCGCAGCCCATGGTGAGCCCCATCCACACCTGCGCTGTCGTCGCAATGCGATCCTTCACGGCGGCAACCCGAAACTCCTCGTCGTCCGTGCCGCCCTCGGTATTCGTCATGGTATTGCGATGAAACGCGGTGGCGGTCAACTGTTCTTCGGTGGCGTTGGGCAGCAAATCGCCCGCGATTTGTTCAATCGTAAAACGGTCGTACGGCAAATTACGATTGAAGGCATTGATGACCCAATCGCGGTAGGGCCAGATGTTCAGGCGCAAGGGGTCGGAGCCATAACCCGCGCTGTCGGCGTAACGCGCGAGATCCAGCCAGACGCGCGCCCAGCGCTCACCGTACGCGGACGAGGAGAGCAATTTGTCCACGAGATTCTCATAGGCCCGGGGACTCGGGTCATTCACAAAGGTTTCAATCGATTCCGGGGCGGGCGGCAGACCCGTCAAATCGAGCGACAACCGGCGGATGAGCGTATGACGATCGGCGGGCTTCGATGGCTTCAAGCCTTCCTTTTCCAAACGGGCAAGAATGAAGTGATCCACGCCGTTCTTTGGCCATTGTTTATCCTTCAGCGCCGGCAGCGCGGGGAGTTGCGGCTTGGTAAATGCCCAATGTTCAGCGTAGGGGGCACCCGACTCGATCCATTTCTTGAGGAGCGCAATTTCCAACTCCGTGAGCGGGTGGCCATCTTTCTTGGGCGGCATCAGGTCATCGGCGTCCTTCGTGGTGATCCGCCGCCAGACTTCACTTTGCGCCGGCTTGCCGGGCACGATGGCGCGGGAGCCTTTGCGGTCCTTGACCGCCTCCTCCCGGATGTCGAGGCGCAACTTGGCCTTGCGCGCGGCTTCGTCGGGCCCATGGCATTGGAAACACTTCGAGGAAATGATCGGCTGAATATCCCGGCGAAAATCCACCTTACCCTTGGACGGTGGGGCAGACGCGGCAGACCCGGTACCGGCACCGAAGGCCAACAACCCCAGACAGAGACTTCGTAGAATGGTTCGCATGAGTTTAGGCTAAATTAGCGCGTTAACTTCGGACGAGCCAGCCCAAACAATTGTTCACAAGCGAGGCGTGCCAGCCAACTGCTACAGGGGATTTGGCTGTCCGACATGGATTCGAACCTGTTTTCTGGGTGTTTTTCAGACCCTTCGCGATACCCGTTGTTGCCTCTAGCGGATTGTTCATGCCTCCACAAATACTCTAATAATCCAGCATTATCAAGTTTTTATTGCATGCATAGGTATCACGAGGTTAAATTCCTTGTGCGATTGTGTGCGCGGTTTCGGTGTGTGTGCGGTAGTTGTGCGTGAACTTGAAGAGGGCCAAAATCTGTGCGAGTTTGTGCGAGCCTCCGAGATCAGGTTTTCGCCCTTTGTCGGAATTCTCCCGCGACCAAACCCATCCGGGGAGTCCTCGATGATGAACCCAGGGTTGTGTTCGTGTGCCGGCTGGCACCTGTCTCTTTTTTATGTGGCTCCAATTCCTGAGCGCTGATCAGGCCGCAACCGTCCCTGAGCCTTTCTTTATGTGGCCACAATTCCAAGGTGGACCATAGGCCTGGCGGGATCGCGCCGAATACTGTCTGGACGCACCTTTGATCTTC
>JAYTXL010000419.1:0-1537 GCA_043742955.1 Verrucomicrobiota bacterium
CGTTCGGATGCCGGCCGTAAATCATCGAGAGCCGCTGGTCGGCCCGCCACTCGAAATGCTTGTGCTCCGGGTTGCAACTTTCCGGGTATTCCCCCGCGACGCGCAACCAGACCATGCCGCCGCGGTGGCCACGCGAGCGCGTGCTTGCCGCCAGGTTCGGATTGACCGCGAGGAACGCGGCCAGATCCTCATCGGCGTCGAAATCAATCGCGCACAAACCGGACGACGCCTGGCCGAGGTAAACAGCCAGATTCTGCTGAGGCTGATTGAGGAAGTCGCGATAGGCACTGCTTTTCGTCTCCGCGAACGTCCGCTCCCTGTAAGTCACCAGCGGTTTCTTGGTGCCCCATTCGCACGGCACGAGGAAGGTGTCCGGTCCCAGAAGGTGTTCAATTGTTGCGAGCGGATTCATACAGTCGAATGCGTTGATAGGCCGCGAGTAATTGTTTGACCATTTGCCGCCACAACTGGCGCTGCCAGGGCGACTTGATCAGTTCGGTCGCGGCGTCTGCACGAATGAACACCCGCCCGTCGGCGGGAGACATCATCAGGAATGGCTCGGGGAATCTCACCTGGGTTTGGGCCTGTTCGGGATCAATGTCCAGTTCTTGGGGTTGAATCCACAAGGTGCCGTCGCTGCCAAATCCAACCCACGCGCCCCGCTCCTGCCCATCCAGTCGCGTGATGACCATTTTCCTCATATCCAGTTCCGATGTCATAAATGTCTCCTTGCGGTGTTATTGCGGTGTTATTGCCTCGCCAGATCTAGTTCTTGGCTGCCGCCCGGTCTGGCAGCGTCATGGCGGGCAAACGGCAGGGCAGCGTCCGGGTCTGCAGGAACTTCTCGACGGCGGCCACTGAGTAAAACACCGGACCGCCACCGCGGCGTGCCGCCGGGTTGGCTTTGAAGCGCGGAATGCGCGCGGTGTCAAACCAGTCCCGTAAAGTCTCGTGACTGGGGACCGGCGTGAGATAGGCTGGGATCAGCGTTTGCACCAGCTGATCCAGGGTGGCCAATCGGGCGGAAGTC
The DNA here is from genome assembly GCA_043742955.1 of Verrucomicrobiota bacterium. Classification (GTDB taxonomy): domain Bacteria; phylum Verrucomicrobiota; class Verrucomicrobiia; order Limisphaerales; family JAYTXL01; genus JAYTXL01. The sequence goes on from JAYTXL010000419.1 coordinate 1,031, forward strand.
GTTTGGTTCGGATTCATAATTCGTCTTTCGGAACGAATTATGTTCACACCGAACCGAACTGTCCCTCATCGCATAAGCAGGAGGTTTTCCGAAAACCAAGGGTCTTTCAGAAAACTTTTACAGGACGGAGTTTAATGGGTGAAATCACCCGGAATACTGCGATCCTCGCCTTCGCTGGCTGGCGCTCAAGCCAGTTCGCCGAGCAGAACTGAGGGGTCGTTCGACGACTTGGCCTGGCATTTTGTGGCGTCATTCCTGGCTTTCGACCATGCCCCGTCGCTCGCGTATGCCGGAAAGACACCGTTCGGATCCGGCTTTGGATACGCGTGGCGATAGCCAACCACGGTTTCCCGCGCTCTTTCAATCGTGACCCCCGCCTTGCGGCGTGCCTCGTCCAGTCGTAAAACGGCCAGCCATTTCAAAGTGTCAAACGGCAGTTCCGCGGCTTGCGCTCGCGGTGACCGCGGATATTGTTTCGCTTCATTGCGCACCCACTTTTCAAACTCC
>JAYTXL010000420.1:0-18101 GCA_043742955.1 Verrucomicrobiota bacterium
CTTCAAGCTGGGCGATGTCTATCGGGCAAAAGTTCCTGGGGGCTGGCTTGTGTTGGTGACCAACAATGCCAGGGGCCTCATGTTCTACCCCGACGCTGAACACAATTGGGATGGAGGGAGTCTGCCCGCCTAACATCAATGGATCCAACCGTCGTTGACGCATTCAGTTCCGCTGCGCGGTTCACGTCACACGTCGCCGGTGGCTAAGTTCTTGGTCGTTGAGCACCCAACACAAATGAAAGACGTCGATACATTCATTAAGTTGATCCGAGACCGTCGAATCCCAGAGGCGTTGGACATGCTCAACGACTCTCCAACATTGGCTACCTCACATTCTGACGAAGAGGGACAGCTTCACAGTGCCTCACCGCTTCATTGGGCCGCTCACCGCAACGCTGTCGAGCTGTGTGAGCGGCTGATCGAGCTAGGCGCAAACGTGAACGATTCCGCCAGTGATTGGTGGCTGACACCCCTCGCATGGGCTGCGGACGCCGGCAGTGCCGAGGCTGTTGATTTGCTTCTGCGGCGCGGCGCTGATGTCAACCAGGATGCCATTGTAGGGACGACCGCGCTTCACGCTGGGGCGATGGGTGGCTCCACTCGGGGAACCCGCGACCCCGAGGCGTATCAGAGAACCGCTGAGATACTGATTGCCTGCGGAGCCGACGTAAACCGACACGCCCGGGGAGACCGACGGCAGACGCCGTTGGATGACGCGCTTGCAAACAACAATGACGCGGTTGCAGCCGTCCTCCGAAAACACGCGGCTCAGGTCTCCAAATGACAGACGAGCCTAATGCGCTGCTGTGCCCGGTGCCACCGCCACCACGCTTTTATCCGCTCCAATCAATCTCACCTCTTCTTCCGTGCTTCGCCCTTCCGGCAACACTTCACCCCGGCGGAACAGGTCCGTCATCGTGTCGCGGCTGAGGGCGCCCGATTGCCACGCGGCCACGATGCTCGTGATCTCCAACGCCGACAGACCCTTCGTACTGAAATCCGTGTTCAACTCCACCAGCACCCGCTCGGTCGTCACGTCATCCGGGGATTTCTCCGTCGAGTTCCACCAGTAGGCCCACCGCAGCACCAAAGAGCCTGATTGAAAACTCCGAGGGGTGCTGCGGTGAGGAATTTTGGCGGTGGCCAAGGCGGCGAGTCCGCGCCGGACTGGCCAGCGGAGCATCCCCGCAGCGGGCGGTGACGACTGAGCCAACGCCGGACACGGACAAAAGGACCGCCGCCCGAGGGGTTTTCGCGGATAAGGCCGTCTGGCTTCGTTGCTCCGCGGTCGAAGACCCATAAAGGGTATGGGCTTCCCAAGCCCAGCCATTCAGTTTCCCAAAATGAGCCGTGCGCTCTCGCGCATTGCAGTCTCCCTCGTCGCGCCTCGCCATCCAACCTTCTCCCCAAAAACAGCACCCCTCGGAGTTTTCAATCAGGCTCTCGGTCAGCGACGCGCTCACGTTGATCGCGAGATTGCCCAGGATGCAGTTCTCACCGCTTTGTCGCAGTTCGATCGCTTGCGCCGTTTCCCCCACTTTCTTCGCACTCTCGATCAGCCGCGAGCCGAGCACGGCAATCAATCGTTCATCCCGGTCCATCGCCCGCTCAAAGGTCGTCAATCCCTGGCCGGTGAACTCCAGAAATCCCGCCGTGGCGCCCGGCGTCTCCGTCACCCACGCCGAGCTCGACCCGATGCGCAGCGACGTGGTCTTGTCGAAACCGCTCACCCACGCCGTCGGCAGGGCGGTGAAATGGATACCGTGTTTGTAGTCGGCATCCAGCCGGTAATGATCCAGGTTCACCGTGATGACATCCGTCAGGGGCAGCTTCTCGACCCCGGGCTGCGAATGACGCGGCCCGTGGAAGACAAAGGGAATCAGCGGCAGCGGTTTGCCCAAGCGCAACGGAATCCGGGTTTCCACGAGTTTCCAGTCGTGCTGGATCGCCCGTTCCGTCTTCTCCTCGTACGACCAGGTAAGCCAGCCACGGGTGCCGGTTTTACCCCGCCAGCATTCGCTATTCACTAATCCTGCGGCAGCCGGTAGATTGCGTCCGATGTCCGCAACGCTAACGGTCAATGAGATCTACCTGAGCCTCCAGGGCGAAAGCACTTTCGCCGGGTGGCCGTGCGTTTTTGTCCGCCTCACCGCGTGCAACCTGCGCTGTTCTTACTGCGACACCGCCTACGCGTTTACCGAGGGCCGCAAGCAGTCGCTGACGGAAATCCGGTCGCAAATAGCCGCGTTGGCCCATCCCTACACGGCCGCCGCGGGCAACCAGCGGCTGCCCCTGGTCGAGCTGACCGGCGGCGAACCCTTGCTGCAACCGAATTCCATCCCCCTGATGAAGGCACTCTGCGACGACGGCTATACCGTGCTCTTGGAAACCAGCGGCGCCCTGGACATCGCCCCCGTGGATCCGCGCGTGCGGCGCATCATGGATTTGAAATGCCCCAGCAGCGGCGAGTCCACGCACAATCGGCGGGCGAACCTCGCGCACTTGAAAGCGACGGACGAAATCAAATTTGTGCTCGGCACCGTGGAGGATTACGACTGGGCAAAGCGCCAGATGGCCGAACATCAACTGGCCGGGATCTGTCCCCTGCTCTTCTCCTGGGTCGCCCCGCTCACTCCTGGACAGCAGGATAAGTCGCTCAAACCCGTGCCGCCCGGCCAAACCCCGCTCACCCGCCTCGAACTCGTCGAGCGCATCATCGCCGATGCCTTGCCGGTCCGTTTCCAGCTGCAAATGCACAAGGCAATCTGGTCGCCCGAACAAAAAGGAGTCTGATTGAACCGCGCCGCCAAAACCCTGCGACAACTTCGCGCCTACGAATCGCCCAACGTCACGTATCTGGAGCCGGACGGCTCGTGGCCGATCGTCTGGGAACGGGCCCGGGGCGTTCAGGTGTGGGACGCGGACGGCCATAAATATCTCGACCTCACGGCGGCCTTCGGGGTGGCGGCGGCGGGCCACGCCAATCCGCGCGTAGTAAAGGCCGGCCAGCGGCAGATGGCCAGATTGCTGCACGCGATGGGCGATGTGCATCCCCACGCGCTCAAGGCCGAGCTGGCGCGGGAGCTAAGCCGGATCACTTTTGAGCGGTGGACAAATTCGAAGCTCAAAATTCGAAGCTCAAAATTCAAACACCAGGCCACCACTGGCAAAACCATATTTTGCAATTCCGGTTTTGAAGCCGTGGAGGCCGCGCTCAAGACCGCCCTTTTGGCCACGGGAAAACGCGGAGTGATCGCGTTTGAAGGGGCCTATCATGGGCTCGGTTATGGGGCGATGAACGCGACGCATCGCGAACATTTCCGCGGACCGTTCCGCTCGCAGCTCGGGGATTTTGGATGCTTCGCCCCTTTCCCCATCACCGGGGATCAACTAGTCCGGACCGAGGCGGAGGTGCGTCGCCGGTTCACGCAGCAGCCAACGGGCGCCATTCTAGTCGAACCGATTCAAGGACGCGGTGGCTGTCACATTCCCACCGCGGGTTTGCTGCCACTGCTGCGCCGCCTGTGCGATGAACACGGCGCGCTGCTTATTCTGGACGAGATTTACACCGGCTTTGGCCGCACCGGAAAGTGGTTCGCCTGCGAGCACAGCGGCGTGGTCCCTGATCTAATCTGCCTCGGCAAGGGGCTCACCGGCGGCTTCCCCCTCTCCGCGTGCGTCGGTCGCGCCGATCTCATGGACGCCGCCTGGCCGGTTTCGACAGGCGAGGCGATTCACACCAGCACCTTTCTGGGCCATCCGGTCGGCTGCGCGATGGCACTGGCGCAGATCGCGGAAATTCGTGACCAGCGACTCGTTGAGCGCAGCGCGCGTTTGGGCCGACTTTTTTTGCGCGACTTGTCAGCTGCGGTGCACAATTCAAAACTTCCATTGGTGAGCCACGCGCGCGGCCTGGGGCTGATGGCGGGATTGGAATTGAACCTGCCTGACGGTGCGCCCGCCACCACCGCGACGATGCGGTTCATCAAGACCATGTTACAGCGCGGTTTTATTCTGCTCCCCGAAGGTGAACACGGCAACGTGATCAGTTTCACTCCGCCGTTGACGATTTCGGAGGCGCAGTTGCGGCGCATGATCGCTGAGCTGGGCGAGGTGTTGGATCAAATGTAGAATGAACCTCCAAGAAACAAAGAACCAAAGCGGGCGCCTTCCCCGATGCTCCTACTTCGTTACTTTGTGTCTCCGCCGGAACGATGCACCTGGCATTTGCGTCGACCATCCCCCGACGGCACTGGTTCGAAGGAGCGCGGCATTCATGCCGCCTCAACTTCGCGCGCTATTTGGTGTGCGAACATTGCTCGGCTCATTCGCGGCGAAGCGGCCTGAGGGCCGCGCTCCTGCCGCGAGCCGCCTCCTCTCAATTGCATCGTTACGGCTTGGTTGTTCCCACCTCCCCGCCGCATGACGCTTTCCGAAATGCGGCAGATTCTGACCGGGGGCGGCATTCAACTCACCAAGTCGCTGGGCCAGAATTTTCTCCACGATGGAAACCAGCTCCGGCGCATCGTGGCCGCCGCCGCGCTGGCCACGGATGACAAGGTCCTTGAGATCGGGCCGGGGCTCGGGCCACTCACGGAATTGTTGGCCGCCCAGGCCGGCGAGGTGCTGGCGATTGAGAAAGACAGGCGACTCGTGGAATTTCTGCAGGAGCGCTTCCGCGAAACCCGCAACCTCCGTTTGTGCCACGACGATGCGCTCGAGGTCTTGCGCCGTGAAACAGCCGATTGGTCGGCGTGGAAGCTGGTGGCCAACCTCCCCTACTCCGTCGCTTCGCCGATTCTGGTGGAGCTGGCCCAGAACGCGCAGGGACCGCAGTGCATGGTCACCACGCTGCAACTGGAGGTGGCTCAACGGCTCGTCGCGCAGGCGGGCGACCGCAATTACGGTCTGCTCGCGTTGTTGATCCAATTGCGTTACGAACCCCAGGGATGGTTCAAAATCCCGGCGACGTGTTTTTTCCCGGCACCCGACGTGGACTCCGCCTGCGTGAAACTCGTCCGCCGACCGGAGCCATTGCTGACCGACATCCAGGCGGCCGTCTATACCCGGCTGGTTAAGCGCGCTTTTTCCCAGCGCCGCAAAATGATGTTCAAGCTCCTCAAGCAGGATTGGCCTGAGTCCGTGTTGGAGCCGGCTTTTGCTGCGGCACGCCTGTCGGCCCAGGTTCGGGCCGAGGCGACCAGCCTGGAACAATTCATCATCCTGACCCGGAAGTTAAGCCCGTGAGACGCGGTGGTACGGCGGTCCTGAGGCCGGCCGCAGATGGGGTTCCAAAGCGAGGGTGAGTTCGGCGGGGAGTCGTTTGAGCTTCCCGTGAGCCGAGGTGCAGGCATGCGTCGTGCTGGCCTCCACGACGAGGGTGTTGTCCTGATTGAGAACGCGGTAGCCAAACCGCAGTTTGACCCGACCCAATTCGGTCAGCCTGACTTCGATCGCCAGGACATCATCATAGCGCGCCGGGGCCCGGTATTGGATCTGACACTCCACCACGGGGAAAATGAGATCGCGCTGCTGCAATTCCAGGAGCGTGAGGCTCAGCGCACGAAAGAATTCGCCGCGCGCCTCCTCCAACAGATCGAGATAGCGGGCGTAATAGATATGGTTGCCGACCGTGCATTCGGCATAACCCACCCGGTGCCGGTGACAAAAAACCTGAGCGGACATCAGCGCAAACTAAATGAAATCCGACCGGCTGCCAACGGAGAACCAGCCGCAGGCAAAAAACATCCTAGTTGCGCCGAGCGCAATTTGGACTATCTTGAGGCTGTGGATTGGCAGCAACCAGCGGCTTTGGGTTTAGTATTGGCCACGGCGGCGTTATTTGTACGTCGCCGATGGCATCGGCCGAAGTTTGATTTTCAGCGGGATACCCATTGCGGTTGTTCTGCCGGGGCGGAATCTGGATCAAACAGTTCCATCGTCTTCCGGCGGCGCAAAGGCGGACCGCCCGAGATTCTTGTCAAGATGAAGTAACGCCGCCTTGCAACGCGGAAGAGCTTGAGCTAGTTTATACCCATCCAATATGGCCATGTGCAAAGCGAGTGCGTCGCTGAATTTTTTAAGAAACTCTCCCATTTCGAAGGAACGCGACCTGTCTTCCGAAGCCCATTGGTCGCCGAACACGGATGTCTATGTCACCGAGGAGGGCTTGGTTATCAAACTGGAACTGGCCGGGATGCGGCGGGAGGATTTGGAGCTGACGGTGGAAGGCCGGGTACTCAGGATCAGCGGACAGCGCCCGGATGGTTGTCGAACCGCCAAGTGCACTTTTCTGGCCATGGACATCAATTACGGGGCCTTTGAGCGCGTCATTGAACTGCCGCGGGGCTACGACCTCCGCCGGGCTCAGGCTGGCTATCTCAACGGGTTTCTGCGAATCGATGTTCCGGTTCAGGCCCGTTCCCCCAAAAGGCGGCTGGCAGTGACGATTGTCACCGCCAGGGTGTAAATAAACTGAACTTTTTCTCCGTTCCGGCCTCCAACAGGTGAGTTGTCGCCACCAAAGACCATGGTTTCACCAGATACCGAATTCATCAGCATTTTAGGAACGTCCACCGGAGGTCCCGATTCACCCACCGCCCGGGTATCCGCCAAATCGCTCCCCGAGATCCTGCCCATCCTTGGCTTGGCGGATATCGTCATTTTTCCCGGCATGGTGGCTCCATTGCTGGTGGAGTCAGCGCAGAGCATCCAATTGGTGAATGACGTGGTCGGGGGAGACCGTTTTGTGGGTTTGGTCTTGCAACGCCGACCCGAGGTGGAGAACCCGCGCCCGGAAGATTTATGGTCACACGGTTGCGCGGCCCGCGTCCTCAAGATGCTGAAGTATCCGGACAACACCGTGCGCGTGCTGGTGGAGGGCCTGCGCCGTTTTCAAATCCAGGCTTTTGAATCCCACGAACCCTACCTGCGTGCGAAATCGGAAGTACTGCGCGACGTGATCGATGACTCGCTCGAACTGACGGCCCTGGCCCGCAACGCCGCGCAACAGTTTCAAGAAATCATCAGCCTTTCACCGGCTCTCACCGAACAGGTCAAGATCAACGCACTCAACACCGAGTCACCCGGCAAGCTGGCGGATCTGATGGCCGGCAACCTCAATTTGAACCTGGCAGAGCGCCAGCATCTGCTCGAAATCACGAACGTCAAAGAGCGACTGACCCGTCTGCTGCCCTTGCTTGGCCGCGAGCTGGAGGTCCTGACCCTGGGCTCCAAAATCCAGAACGACGTCGCCACCTCGATGTCGAAGAGTCAACGGGATTTTTTCTTGCGCGAACAAATCCGAGCCATTCAAAAGGAGCTGGGAGAAACCGACACGAACTCCGCCGAAGTGGCGAACCTGCGCGAGCGGATCGAAAAAAACAATCTGCCGCCGGAGGCCAAGAAAGTGGCCTTGAAAGAATTGGAGCGCCTGCAACAAACGCCCACTGGCGCCGCCGAGTACACCATCACGCGGAATTATCTCGATTGGATTGCGAACCTGCCCTGGGACAAATCAACCGAGGACAAGCTCGATCTGCCCGCCGCCGCGCGTTTGCTGGACGAACAGCATTATGGCCTGACGAAAGTGAAGGACCGGCTGCTGGAATACCTGGCGGTGATCAAGTTCAAGAACAAGCTCAAAGGCCCGATCCTCTGCCTGGTCGGCCCGCCGGGCGTTGGCAAGACCTCACTCGGCCGCAGCGTCGCCGATGCGCTGGGTCGGAAATTCGCGCGCATTTCTTTGGGTGGCATGCGGGATGAAGCTGAGATTCGCGGCCATCGACGCACCTATGTCGGGGCTCTGCCGGGTCGCATCCTCCAAACCTTGCGCCGGGTGGAGAGCAACAACCCGGTGATCCTGCTCGACGAACTGGACAAGGTCGGCGCGGATTTCCGGGGGGATCCGGCGGCCGCACTGCTGGAGGTGCTCGATCCCCAGCAGAACCACACTTTCACCGACAACTACCTGGATCTCCCCTTTGACCTGTCGCGCGTGCTCTTCATCACGACCGCCAACTGGCTCGACCCGATTCATCCGGCGTTGCGCGATCGCCTTGAAGTCATTGAACTTCCCAGTTATACCGCCACGGAGAAACTGCAAATTGCCCGGCGTTACCTCGTGCCGCGCCAGCTGGAGGAACACGGTTTGAATCGCGGGCAGGTAAACTTTACTGACGCCACGCTGCGGCGTCTCATCCAGGATTATACCCGGGAAGCCGGGGTCCGGCAGTTGGAACGTGAAATCGCCAACCTGACCCGCAAAACCGTCCGCCAGATCGTTTCCCAGCGCGGCCCGGCCAAGCGCCTGACCATCATGGCGGCTTCATTAAAAAAATATCTTGGTCCGCTACGGTTCATTTCTGAAACGGCCGAGACCATCACGGAGTGCGGCATCGCCACCGGACTGGCGTGGACGCCGGTCGGCGGGGAAATCCTGTTCATCGAGGCCACCCGCATGCCGGGCAAGGGAAACTTGATACTAACCGGTTCGCTTGGTGACGTCATGAAGGAGAGCGCGCAGACGGGTTTGAGCCATCTGCGCAGCCAAGCCAAGCAGCTGCACCTCGACATCCACGACTACGACAAGCATGACATTCACATTCATGTCCCGGCGGGCGCCACGCCTAAGGACGGACCCAGCGCCGGGGTCACGATGGTCGTCGCCCTCGCCTCCTTGCTGTCGCACCGGCGGGTCCGTTCCGGCGTCGCCATGACGGGTGAAATCAGTCTGCGCGGCCGCGTGCTGCCCGTGGGTGGAATCAAGGAAAAGGTCCTCGCTGCGGCGCGTTCCGGAATCAAGGAAGTCATTCTGCCCGAGCAAAATCGCAAGGATTGGGACGAGGTGCCGGCCGAGGTCCGCAGCAAGATCAAGGTCCATTTCGTCCGGCTCATTTCCGAGCTCCTGCCGCTGGCACTGCGGGCGAAATAACCCAATTGGAAAATGAAGGTTTTGCTTCAAGTAGTGCGGCGGCGGGTGACCGCAATCCCCGGGTTACTACTCTGCCTGTTCTGCTGCGCCAGTGCGGGTGCTGACCCCTCCAAATCCGAACGCGAAGGCCGGGCCTTGGTACAGGAACTCCTCTCCCAACGACCCTCCGAGAATTCCACCCATGCGGGCGTCCTGAAAATTCGTGATGGCAAGGGCAAACGCACGGAGATTCCCGTCACCATCGTCACCCTGCTCACCGCGACTAATTGGCAGAACCTTTACACCGCCACGCCGGCGGCGGACCGGGCGGATTCAACATTGACCGTGATCCACACCCACCAACAGCCCAATCAATACCTGAGCAAGTCCAACTCACCGTCCGGCATGACTTCGTTCGCCCAGTCCGACTTCTGGTTCGCCGACCTCGGGCTCGAGTTTTTGCATTGGCCGGAGCAGCGGCTGTTGAAGAAGGAACTGCGCCGAGGCGAAGCGTGCCACGTGCTGGAAAGCATCAATCCCCAGCCGGCGCCGGGCGCGTATTCGCGCGTGGTTTCGTGGATCGACATCGACACGGGCGGCATCGTCCATGCGGATGCTTATGGTCACGATAAAAAATTGCTCAAGGTTTTCGAGCCGAGAAAATTCAACAAGGTGGAGGGTCGATGGCAGCTCAAGGAAATGGAAATCCGCAACGAGCAGACGGACTCGCGCACGTCGCTGATCTTCGACTTGGAAGTGCAGTAAGGGGGCGGCCCCGGACCCCGGAAGTTGGGAGCCGCAGGACAATTTGACGGGACAATTCGCTTGCAGTCGCGCGGAAAGCGGCTGAACGTGATCCTAACCCGGCGTCATGAACAAAACCTACGCTATCATTCGCGGCACACTGATCCTGATCGCTTTTGTCGCGGTGTTGATCTGGGTGCTGTCACGCTGGCTCAAGCGCAGCCAGGATGATCCCGGGAAACTGATCACCAAGTGGATCGTTACGGTTCTGGCATTGTTCGTTTATTTTGCAACTGGTGGTGCCGGTGTGTCGGGCCTGATGGTCGGTCTTGTGTGCGGTGCCATTCTCGCGGGCATGTGGACGGGAAACATTTGCAATTTGCTGGCCCAACCGCTCGGCAACCTGATCGACGGCGGGAACGAGGTGGCGGATCCCGGGCCGTTTTATTCCATCGCGCTGGCCCGACAAAAGCAGAGCCAATTCACCGAAGCGGTGACGGAAGTGCGTCGGCAACTCGATAAATATCCCCAAGATTACGAAGGCCAGATGCTGCTGGCGGCCATTTTAGCGGAAGATCTTAATGATCTTCAGGGCGCGCAAGCCACCATTGAGCGCCTGATCAACCAACCTGGCCACGCGCCCGCCAATGTCACCTTCGCCTTGAACAGTTTGGCCGACTGGCACTTGAAATACGGGCTGGATCCGGACTCCGCGCGGCTCGCCTTGGAGCGCGTGCCCCAGCTGTTTCCGAACACCGAACTGGCGCAAGTGGCCCGGCAGCGCCTCGCCAACCTGGGCAGTTCGCAGATCCTGGTCCGGATGCAGGACAAACAGCCAATCACCCTGCCGACGGCCCGCAAAGATCTGGGCTTGCACCCGGAGCAATCTCCGCCCGCCCCCGCGACGGGGGAAGATCCGCCGGCAACTGCGAAGAAATTTCTAACGCATTTGGAGCAGCATCCGCGCGACAACTACGTCCGGGAACAACTCGCCCGCCTCTACGCGAATCATTTTCAACGAATCGATCTCGCCGCCGCCGAACTCGAACAGTTGATCGCGCAACCCCATCAATCCTCCAAGGAAGTGGCGCGCTGGCTGACCATGCTGGCGGAGATGCAGCTTGAGATCGCAGGCGACCGGGCGGGTGCCCACGCGACATTCCAGCGGATCATCGATCGGTTTCCGGAGTCCGGCCTGGCGGAATACGCCTTGCAACACCAGACCGGAATCGATCTAGAGGCCGCTCCAAAAAGAAAACGCCAAGCCGTGAAGCTTGGCGTTTACGAAAAGGATTTGGGCTTGAAATCCGGCACCCCGTCTTAGAGCCTGATTGAAAACGCCGAGGGGTGCTGTGGCGAGGAATTTTGGCTGCGGCCAAGGCGGTGAAGGAGGAGCATCCCCGAAGCGGGCTGTGGCGACTGAGCCAACGCCAGACACAGTCAAAAGAACCGCCGCCCGGAGGAGGTTTTCGCGGATAAGGCCGGTTGTCTTCGTTGCTCACCAGTCGAAGACCCAGGTGGGTATTCTCCTTCGTCGCGCCTCGCCATCCAACTTTCTCCCCAAAAACAGCACCCCTCGAGTCTTCAACAGGCTCTTAGCGGACGAGCTGCAGGGCGATCTGCTTGTCGATCTGGCTCGCCAAGTCGATATCCGTGCCTCCGCTGCGCTTGCGCACCTGGACGAGCACCTCGGAAACGGTTGGGTCCACCTCGATAATCTTGACCCAAATGGTGCGGGTGTCGACTTTGGCGGTGAGCGAATTGTTCAGGGTATCCAAGGAATTGAGTTTGCCATTCTCCTCCAACACTTTCTTTGCAGCGGCAAAAATCTGCGCCACCGGGCGTTGGTAACGACTCACGATCTTATCTTTTACAAACGGCACGGCGGCCCGCTTGTGCCCGTCCACGGTGGTGACGCATCCAGAAACAAAAACGGCCAGCGCGCCGATTGCCAGCAAGGTACAAAATTTATTTTTCATCGGCGGCTATGCAACCAGATTCATCCATACCGTCAAGCATTAACCGCACCCGACCCGCGCGCGATTTCAGCCGCAGTCCGAGCCTTCAGAGGCGGAGGAAGATCTTGCGCCGATGCAGAAACCAGCAGAGCAACACGCCCAGACCGAGACCGGTGAATGCCAGCAGCAGTTCGCCCCAGCCTTTGCCAACATTCGCATCCAGCCAGGATTTCACATCCCCGCCCACAAAACGCTCGGCCAGACGGCGAAAGCCGAGGAGGTTGTTCGCCAGATATACCGTGATGGAATTCATGCCAATCCACACCAGGGGTTGGCACCATTTTTGATATTTCCAGACCTCCACCACCAGATAAAAGCCTGCCAACAAAAGAGCGCTGTAGCCACCCGCCACCAGCACAAACGATGACGACCAGATCTTCTTCACCACCGGGAACTGCATACCCCACAGAAAACCCAACAACACCGCCGCCACGCCGAAGCAGACGAGATAAATCAATTTCCATTGATTACAGAGGTTTGCGCTCCGCAGCAGCAAGCCCGCGAACACGCCGAGCAGGCAGGTCGCAATGGCGGGCAGCGTGCTCAACATGCCTTCCGGATCCCAGTAATGATCGTACCGCTTGCCCGGTAGAAACTGGAAATCGACATGGTTCGAAAGATTCAAGCCCTTGTCGAATTTGCCCGTGACGCGTTCGGTGGTGTCTTTGAACATCTGGTTCGCCGCCGCCCACGCCGGGCTGTCTTTGATCGTGGACGGGTTCACTCCTTCCTTGAACAACGCGGCCGTCTGGGCGTCGCCCGCTTGGGCCGCGCGCTGAGCGAGGGCGGTGGTTTCCAGTTGAATATTGCGGATCGGCAGGAACGACATGATGGCCCAATAGCCCGCCAGCAAGCCGGCGCAGATGCCCGCCAGGGCGCGTGGTTTGAAATAGAGGAAAAGCAAACCGGCAAACAGGTAGGCCAGGCCGATGCGCTGGAGCACGCCGAGCAGGCGGATGTTGGGCCACTCCGATCCCAGGCCGCCCGAGTAAAAAATACCGATCACGACCAGCAACAGCCCGCGGCGGATGACGCGCTTACACGCTCCCGTCCGACCATGCTGTTCGATCTCTTTCGTCAACGACCACACCGACGACACCCCGGCGATGAAGACAAACAGCGGAAAAATCAGATCGTAAAAATGAAAACCCGCCCAATCCACATGCGAAAGCTGCGTGGCAAGAAACCGGGTAACCGGATTTTCACCCATGCGGTCGAGCGCGCGCACCAGCGCGTCCGCGCCGAGAATCCAGAACATGTCAAACCCGCGCAACGCATCGAGCGACATGAGCCGGGTGGCCGGGGCGGGTTGGAGTGCGGGTGTCGAGGCGGTGCTCATGCAAGCTGATACAACCAAATCGTGTGTCGATTGACCAGTTGCTTTCTCTAGCGGCGTGGCCGCATCTTGTTCCAACTTGACTTTCCGACGGTGAGGTTTTTGACTCCGTAACATGCGAGCCAACTCATGTTTCCTCTCTTTCCTTCTGCTGACGGCGTTAGCAGTTGATGCTCCACGCCTCCAAGCCGCCGCGCCGGTCGTCTCCAATGTCCGCGCTGCGCAGCGGACAGGGACGCAACTGGTGGACGTTTATTACAACGTCTCTGCCGCCACTAGCACGGTGAAGATTTCTGTGCTTGTCTCGGCGGATGGCGGCACGAATTGGAACATCCCTGCCTACACGTTTAATGGCGCTTACGGTCCCGGCGTGACGACCGGCAACGACCGGCTGCTCACCTGGAATGCTGGGCTGGACTGGGGCGGCCAATTTTCCACTGCCTGCCGAGCGCGCGTGATTGCCGATGATGGCACCGCGCCGCCCGCGCCTGCAGGCATGGCCTATATCCCGGCGGGTGCTTTCCAGATGGGCGATAATTTTTATGAACGCACAAATGCCTTGCCACTACGCAATGTATACGTCAGCGCGTTCTTCATGGATAAGAACCTGGTGAGCCGGGAGGTCTGGCTAGATGCTTACAGTTGGGCACTCGGCAATGGCTACAGTTTCAGCAATGGTGGATCCTTCCGGGCCGTGAATCATCCCGTGCAGAGGATAAGCTGGTATGACGCGGTGAAATGGTGCAACGCCCGCTCGGAGAAAGCTGGCCTGACGCCTTGCTACTATACTGATGCCACGCTGACAACCGTGTATCGCAGCGGGAATTTGAGTCTCACCAACGCTTGTGTAAAGTGGATGGCCAATGGCTACCGACTGCCTACTGAAGCGGAGTGGGAAAAGTCCGCGCGCGGAGGACTGACGGGCAATCGCTTCCCGTGGGGCGACACTATCACGCACAGCCAAGCCAATTATTTCAGCGACTCTAACTACAGCTATGATGTCAGCCACACACGAAACAACCATCCAACCTACGGAGCGGGCACCAGCCCTGTCGGTTCATTCGCAGCTACCGATTATGGTCTCTTTGATATGGCTGGTAACGTCTCGGCTTGGTGTTGGGATTCGTATGCTGATTTATTTTACAGTCGGCCTGAGTCACTCAACGACCCACACGGCCCGGATGGGCCGGTAAGCGTTCGTGCGCTGCGAGGTGGTTCGTACAGCCACAGGCCTGACTACTTACATTGCGCGAATCGCGACGCCACCAACCCAACTGCTAGCTCATCTATCCTCGGGTTTCGTTGCGTGAGGGGGCTTTAGGCTCTGGTCTTTTACTCTTTTAGGTGAGGGTGCGGGCGCGCAGCGCCCTCCCCGCAGAAAAAATGAGAATGAAAATGAAAATTTCAGAACCGGTTGAAAGAGCTGCGGCCCGCCTGCATGAGGCCCGGCCGGAAGCCCTGATTATTTTGTTCGGTTCGCAGGCGCGGGGCGACGCGCGGCCGGACAGCGACGTGGATTTTTTTGTAGTTCATTCGGAAGTGCATTCACGTCGAGAAGAAATGACGTTTCTGAGCAATCTGCTGCGTCCGCTGAGATTGCCGGCGGATGTGCTGGTGGCCAGCCGCCGGACGTTTGAAAAATGGGCGGCCATTCCCGGGACGATTTATCACACGGCGCGCACCGAAGGGAGGATTCTGTATGGCAAGTCTTGAAGCCGCCCGGTTGCTGCTGACCAAAGCCGGGCAGGATGAATATGTGTTGGAGCAGTTTGCGGGAAATCCTCAGGCGGCTGACGAGACTTTTGGCTTTCACGGACAACAGGCTGCGGAAAAACTGCTTAAGGCGGCGCTGGCGGCGCGGGGCGTGGAGTATCCCCGGACGCATCGGCTGGGGGATTTGCTGGATCTGGCACGGGATCGAGGCCTGGCGGTGCCAGCGGAATTCGACGCGCTGCACCAACTCACCCCGTTTGCGGTGGAGTATCGCTACGAATTCTTTGCCGAGGAGGTGGACAAGCCGCTGGATCGTCCCGCCGTACTCGCCGAGGTGCGGCGGCTGCGCGGCTGGGTGGAGGCGTTATTGGCGGTGCAGCCGGAAAACGAGCATGGCTAAAGCCGACAACATCCTGACCAAGCTGCATGACCTGTTGCTCTACCTCGTGCCGCAACTCGGTAAGTTTCCGCGTCCCAGCCGAAAGCCCACCGGACGCAGCCTGTTTCGCGCGATGGAATCGCGGGGAACGAATAAGCCCACGGCGCGAGGACTGGTAGCAGCGAGGCAACTCGCTGCGAACGCCCTCGCGCCGCTCCTCGCATTGCTGTTCGCGTTCGCACTGCCGCTCCGGGCGGACACGGGCAGCGGAGATTCCGCGTTGTTCACGGTGGACGTTCGCTACGGCTTCAGCTACGGCGCGAATACGTCTGGCCGCTTCATTGTGGATACCCGTACGTCCGGTAACGTCGGCAGCGCCGACTCCGACCTTTTCACCGTGGACACACGCGGCGTAGTGGTCGCAAGCGCCACGGTGAGCGGGCGAATTACAGATTCCGGCAACAACTCGCTGGCCGACGTCACAATCAGCGCGTTGCAAAGCGGCATTGTCCGCGCTGCCAGCGCGAGCGATAGTAGCGGTAACTATCAACTCCCACTACTCCCGCCCGGCAGATATGAACTACGGGCCACGAAGTTGAACTATCTCACCGACCTTCGGCAAGGACTGCTCTTGAGCGCCAGCCAAACCACCCAGCAGGGCTTTGTCCTAGTCCCCCGTCCCGCCTCGCCACTATCAGAGCAGGTCGTCCGGACGCCTGAACCGGCTCAAACTCCAAACACGCCATCAGCCACGAGCAAACAACTCAAACTCTGGACAGGCACGGGATTCGGCAGCCTTCCGCCAGACACAACCAGCATGAGATCAAGGATGACGATTGTGCTGACGCATGGATGGAACAGCGACCCGACCGTTTGGGCGCAAAGCATGGCAAGCGCCTTGAACGTCTCATTGGGTTCAAATGCGCCAAACATCTTGGCGTGGGACTGGCAGCCATCGGCAGCAACTCCGGAACCGATCCAAGCGATGACCCGGACTGTAAGCCAGGGCGAAATCCTTGGCGCTTCCTTGGCACAAGCGCTGGGGAGCAGCTACCAGCACTCGATTCATTTCATCGGGCACAGTCTCGGCACGCTCGTGAATTCCACGGCGGCAAATTACTTGCATGAATTGCCTGCGACGACGTTCGACTGGCAACGAACTCAAATGACGCTTCTGGATGACGCGGCATTGGCCAACGAGGCCGGGGCCGTGCTCACGGGCGGCTTCAACTTTTCGGGTCGGGACGGCTCCATTGCCAGCAGTGTGGTGAATCAAGGCTGGGTTTCACCGATACCGCGATATGCGAAGTGGATTGACAATTATGTCAGCCTCGTTGGCGACTATTACTCGGAAGCGGTGAATGTAAACCTGAAGCGCGGGCCTTACTACGCCCTTCTAGATTCCACCGGTGTCGATCCGCTCACTGCATTGCACAGATATGCAGCGAATTGGTACACGAAGACAGTCGTGACTCCGAACGACTGCTTCTTGGGAAACCGGATTTCCTTCGAACGCTTAGGAGAGGCGGCTGACCTGCCAACACGTTCGCCTTGGTTGAAGGGAACAATCTTGTATCAAGACCCGTCGCCATTGAGCGCTGAAATGGCGTTGATAGAGCCACTGACGCCGGCCGAATTCGCCAGCCTCGTTGCTCAAAAGGCCAAAACCAGCGCCGTCCAAGCCTACCTTTCCACCGTGGACGCGGCGGTGGGCGCGGTACAAACGGTGGGAGGCGCGACAGCCAACCTCGCGGAGAAGATTCTAAGCGGCACTGGCGGTGGCGGTGATAATGCCGCCTATCTCTCCACGCCGGACTACACGACACCCGCTTACTTCACTTCAACGCCATCACCACCCGCATTGAGGCCAGTCTGGAACTACGGCTTCGTCCTCAACACGGCCCCCGCGAATCCACCCACTCCGCAGTCGGCGCAACGCACGGGAAGTAATTCAAATGCGAGATTGCTGAGTGCCGCTGCGCTGTTACAGCCCAACACGCCAGCCTACGCCTGGATGACGGTCACGGTGCCGACGAATGCGGCAACCCTGTCGTTTGATTTCATATTCAATGGCGACGGGAGCAATGACTGGTTGGCCGCTGGAATTAACGGCACGAACATTTTCGCTTTGGAAACGCGATTCATCCCAACAAATGTACCGCTGCACAGCGGCACAATCAGCGTGTCGCGTTACGCAGGGCAGACGGTGGAGTTGTTTTTTGCCGTGATGGGCGGCACGTCCACGAACGCGAGTATGACGGTGGACGGCATCCGGTTTTATCAGCTCATTTCCCCGGTGCTGCAAGCCGCGAAGGTGGGAAACCAAGCAACCATTGCCTGGCCGATTTCCGCTCCTGGCTTTGTATTGGAGAGCGCATTAACCCTTGCAGGAACAAACCAGTGGACGGTGGTAACGAACGCGCCCGGTGTGGCGGATTTTCAATACACGCTGACGAATGACGCGAACACAGCAACGAAGTTCTTTCGACTGAGAAAGCCGTAGGTTTTCAGAGTCGTGTCCTTTGTGTCTTTCTCGGCCTACTTCACCTTTCGCAAATCCACGCAGACCAGCCGGCCTTTGTCGCGGGCGTAAAACAGGCCGTCGGCCAGCGCGGGATAGGCACGCACGCCGCTGCCAAGGATTTGAGCGCGGGCGGTTTCACGGAATTTCTCCGGCGACGCCGCGGCGCGCAGGAGTTCCCCTCTTTCCGTAAGCACCAGCAATTGGTCACCTGCCAGCAAAACATTCGCACCAGTCAAGCCCGGCTGCCTCCAGCGCACCTTGCCGGTTTTCAATTCCACACAGCGCAACTCCGTCCCTCCGGAGAAATCGTGGCGGCCATGCAGGCCAAATAGAAATTCGTCGCGCGGCACCGCGCTCGTATATTGCAGCGTCATTTGATCGTCGCCGGCCCAGACTTTTTCCGGCTTGCCATTCGGCAGGCGAAATAGAATTGAACCGAGATCGTAGCCGGCCGAAATGAACACCTGATCATCGAC
>JAYTXL010000421.1:0-2490 GCA_043742955.1 Verrucomicrobiota bacterium
GCCGAAATGGCGAAAGCCGCGAATGCTAGAATTCTAGGCAACGGATTGTGCAATTTCCTGAGCAATCAGATGGTTTTTAAGAATTTTGTCTCACACCCGCCAGGGCTCAACCCGCCATTCAATGGTTGAATGTCAGCCGCGAGTGCGGTTTGGTTGCCGGATCAATATGAAACCGCCGCCACCCAACCCGGTTCGGGCGTCATCCCCGCCGGTCCGCCAGCGCGCCGGCCCGGCCCTCCTTGCCCTTCTGCTCAGCCTGGGCTCAGGTGTCGCCGCCCCCAGCCCCGCCGAAGCGCGGGCCTTCTGGCCGCAGTGGCGCGGTCCGCACGCCAACGGCTCCGCACCCCAGGCCAATCCCCCCGTCGAATGGAGCGAACAAAAGAATGTCCGCTGGAAAACCCCGCTGCCCGGCAAAGGTCATTCCTCCCCCATCGTCTTTGGCGATCGCGTCTATGTCACGGCCGCCGAGCCGGTCGGGCCCGCCCAAAAACCGGTGTTCGACACCGCTCCCGGTGTGCATGACAGCGTGCCGGTAACCCACCGCCACCAATACAGCGTCATCGCCCTCAGCCGCCGCGATGGCCGGATCCTCTGGAAAAAGGTGGTGCGGGAGGAATGGCCCCATGAAGGCGGCCACACCACGGGCAGCCCGGCGTCCAATTCACCGGTCACGGATGGCCGGTTTGTTTACGCGTTCTTCGGCTCGCGCGGCCTGTATTGCCTGGATCTCAACGGCAATGTTCAGTGGCAGCAGCAACTCGGCAAAATGCTAACCTTGCACGCCCATGGCGAAGGCAGCTCGCCCGTGCTTCACGGCGACACCCTGGTCGTGTGCTGGGATCACGAAGGGGAATCCTTCCTCTATGCCTTCGACAGGTTCACCGGGAAACAGCTCTGGAAAGTCGCCCGTGACGAAAAGACTTCGTGGTCCACTCCCTTGGTGGTGGAGCAGGATGGCAAGCCGCAGATCATCGTCAGCGCCACGAAACGCGTGCGCGGCTACGACCTCGCCACCGGCGCGCAACTCTGGGAATGCGCCGGCCTCACCGACAACGTGGTCTCCTCGCCGGTCTATCATGGCGGCATCGTCATTGCCGGTAACAGCTACTACTCGCAGGCGATGCTCGCGCTCCGGCTCGCCGGGGCGAAGGGCGACCTCACCGATACCGAGCACGTCGCCTGGAAGCTCAACCGCCTCACGCCGTATGTTTCTTCACCGTTGCTCTACGGCGACACGCTCTACTTTTTGCGGCACAACCAGAACGTCCTCTCGCGCGTGGAGCCCGCGACCGGCCAGCCCCTTGGTGAACCGCTCCGGCTCGAGGGAATCAAGGACTTCATCTTTGCCTCCCCGGTGGGTGCGGCGGGCCGTATCTACATCACGGCGCGGGACGGAACGACCGTGGTGTTGAGCCATGACACCGGGAACGCCATCCTGGCGGTAAATCATCTCGATGACTCCTTCAGCGCTTCGGCGGCCCTGGTGGAGGGCGAACTTTATCTACGCGGGGAGAAGTTTCTTTACTGCGTTGCGCCGCCGACTTCTACTCGCAGTCCCTAGGCACTCAAACAAACACAACCACCTGATGAAACTTGGCTTTGTCTCCGCCATCGCACCAGAACTTTCCCTGGCTCAAGTGCTCGCCCTCGCGCGCGCAAACCGATTTGCCTGCGTCGAAGTCATGTGCTGGCCGGTGGGCAAAGCGGAGCGGAAATACGCCGGCGTGACGCATATTGACGTAACCGGATTCACGCGCGCCCGGGCCGACGACGTGAATTCGTTGTGCGCGAAACACGGCGTCAGTTTGAGCGCGCTCGGCTATTATCCGAATCCGCTCGATCCGGATCCCAAGGTGGCGCGGGCGGCGGTGGCCCATCTGCGGCGCGTCATCACGGCGGCGGAAAAAATGGGATTGAAAAACGTGAACACGTTTGTCGGGCGCGACTGGACCCGGAGCGTGGACGACAACTGGCCGCGTTTTTTGAAAACCTGGAAACCCCTCATCGCGTTCGCCGAGGATCACGACATCAAAATCGGCATCGAGAACTGCCCGATGCTCTTCTCGCGTGACGAATGGCCCGGCGGCAAAAATCTCGCCATGTGCCCGGCGATCTGGCGCCGGATGTTCAACGACATTCCGTCGAAACATTTCGGACTGAACTACGATCCCTCGCATCCGCTGCTGCTGCGGTTCGATCACCTGAAACCGTTGCGGGAATTTCGCAACAAGTTGTTCCACATCCACGCCAAGGATGTGGTGAATCATGCCGACCAATTCAACGATTGGGGAATTCTGGGTTTGCCCAAGGACTATCACACGCCACGCATCCCTGGTTTTGGGGAAATCAATTGGGGGCAGTTCGTGGGGACACTCTTGGAAGTCGGCTACGACGGATCCGTGTGCATCGAGGTGGAAGATGACACCTTCGGCCGGACCCTGGCCGGGAGGAAGCGCGCCCTCAAGGTGGCGGGGAATGTTTTGCAGCCGT
>JAYTXL010000422.1:0-11932 GCA_043742955.1 Verrucomicrobiota bacterium
CGCCAATTACTACAAACGTGTTCGCACCATCGTATTCTGAACCTATGGACTTTTCTTAATTCAATGGCAGTGGGCCAGTGGCCTGTGCTACCCAACGGAATGACGAATGCTATTTCGGAGTTCGGGATTAATTCAATGATCGCACGACATTGATTCAAGCCGTTGCCTTCCGCCGCGCGGGTGGGCGCAGCGTTTGACTTGCCCGTCGCCCTTCTCTAGCTTGTCCGCACGAACCCAACCGGTGGACGACAGTTGAAGGGCTGGCTCGAAGAGCCAACGATGAAAGTCGTCGGTCGCCAGGGCCGCCTAAAAGGCGGACTCATCGCGGCGGCGGCATTTTTGGAGTTGGTCGTCGCCTTGCGGGGCAGGAAGCCGTTTATTCCGAAGGGGGTTCATCGCTTCAAGAGCTTTGAGGAAGCCAACGCATGGAATCTCCGCATGATGGCGCGCCGCTAGAACCGCGGCCGCCCCTGCTCAAGGACCTCGTTGACTTGTGCCGCCGCCACAATACTGCGGATGCGCGGTATATCGTGGTGGGCGGCATGGCCATCATCCATGCACGGTTTTGTCCGCGCCACCGAGGACATTGACCTGTTGGTGGACGCCTCCCGGGAAAACTTCGACAAGATCAAAACCGCCATGCTGGGCCTGCCGGACGGTGCCATTCGCGACGTGCGACCTGGCGACCTGGACCAGTATGTAGTCGTCCGGGTCGGCGACGAGTTCGTGGTGGACTTGATGAAGGCGGCGTGCGGCGTGGAATATGCCGAGGCGAGCACCGAGGTGCAAATGGTGACGCTGGAGGGCGTGCCGATTCCGTTTGCCACTGCGAGATTGCTCTGGCGGCTCACGCAGACCCATCGTGAAAAGGATGTCGAAGACCGGGCGTTTCTTCGGGAGCTGCTGAAGAACGAGCCGCTCTGACAAGTGCTGCGGCTCGTCTCCGACACAGCCGCGCTCCGTTCAAGTTAGGACACGACCGTTTCGAGTCAATCCAAATCCTATCCGCTTGACAGTCACCGCCTCCGGAATAATCTCCGCTCGGTGAGCGTTGACGAAAAGCAATTTACATTTCCGGCCTGGCGGCAGCGGCACATTTCAGTGGGTGGCTGCAACGCATGACAACCCGGTGCGCGCTCTATGGGTTCCTTTTCGTTTCGATCGCGCTGGTTGCCTACGTGGTGGGAGTGACGCTGGCGCCGGTTCGCTGGCTGTTCCTGGATCCACCGCTCTTTCGCCGGCTGAACGAAGCCCTGGTTTGGTACAGCGGCGTCCCGCTGGTGCTGGGATCGATTCTAATCGGCTGGGATCTATTTCGAAACGTCAACCGTCTCCGCCGCCTGAAAACCATCCGCAATGACCCACCCGGAAACCGTTTTCTCACCGTGGCGCTGACGGCTTACAACGACGAGTTGAGCATCGGTCGGGCCGTCGAGGATTTTCGGGGACATCCGCTGGTCCGGCGCGTGATCGTGATCAGCAACAACAGCCAGGATCGCACGATGGAATTAGCCGACCAGGCCGGTGCCCTGGTATTTAACGAGCCCCGTCAAGGTTATGGTGCCTGCGTGCATCGCGCCCTGCAGGAGGCCCTGAAGTTCACCGACACGGAGCTGACCGTGCTCTGCGAAGGCGACCTGACCTTTCGCGCCCTGGATCTCGAAAAACTCCTCGCCTACATTCCGCACGCCGACGTGGTCAATGGCAGCCGGATCGTGGAACAATTGCAAGAACGCGACACGCAATTGTCGATCTACATGCATTACGGCAATCTTTTCGCGGGCAAAGTTTTGGAATTGAAACACCTTGGCACAGTGTCCCTCACGGACGTGGGCACGACCTACAAACTCTGCCGCAACACCGCGTTGCGCGACCTGATGCGCCGGTTGGACCCCCGCATCAACCTGGAATTCAACGCCTACTTTCTGGATACCGCGCTGTCGGCGGGCGTGCGCATTCTCGAATGCCCCATTTCCTTTTATCCACGCGTGGGGGCGAGCAAAGGCGGCAACGTGAATAATCGCGTCGCCACGCGCCTGGGTTTGCGCATGCTCTTCGGCATCTTCACGGATTGGAAAGGCATTGCGCATGACGGATGACGCTTATCATCGCACGCGTTTCTCGCCCGACCCACGCCGCCGCGTGCTCTGGGAAACCCTCGTGGCCCACGTATTTCAAAGGCAGATTCCGCCGGACGCCGTGGTTCTGGAACTGGGGGCCGGCTACGGCGAGTTCAGCAATGCCGTCAAGGCCCGGCGGCGGCTGGCCGTCGACCAGTGGGCGGGCATGCTGGCGCACCTCGATCCCGGCGTGGAAGGTTTGGTCACCAGCATAACGCAACTCGACGGCGTGGCGGACGGTTCGGTGGACTATGTCTTTAGCAGCAACTGTTTTGAGCACGTTTCACAAAAGGATTTGCAGGACTGCCTCGCCCAACTGCGCAGGAAGATGAAGACCGGGGCGACGCTCAACATTCTGCAACCGAATTTCAAATACTGCGCCCGCGAATATTTCGATGACTATACGCACGTTTCGATTTACACCGCTCAGGGGCTTTGCGATCTGCTGACCGCCAGCGGCTTTCAAATTGTCCGGTGCGTGCCCCGTTTTCTGCCGCTGACCCTGAAAGGACGACTCCCCGTGCATCCGCTGCTGATCCGGCTTTACCTGTGGAGTCCGTTCAAACCGCTGGCCAAGCAAATGTTGATCCGCGCGCTTCGATGACCTCCACTTCCCCGCCCGCGCCTGCCCCGCTCGCCGCCACCCCCGGGCCCGGTTGGCCGACGCGTTACCGCAGCTTGCTCACCGCCCTGTTGCTCGCCGTGGCGGCTTCGGCTCTTTACCTCCCCTCGGTGCGGTATGGCTTCGTGGATTACGATGACGTGCGCATCCTGCGGAGTCACCCCGAGCTGTACGGCCAGCCCGACTTGTCCGCCAATTTGCGGGCGATTTTTTGGACCGGATTCCCGCGGGAAGAACCACTGCTGGTGCGCGACGTCACGTGGGTGTTCGACAGCCTTATGTTTGGCTTTGGAAATCCCCTTGGCTATCACCTTGGCAACGTGCTGCTCCATGGAATTGTGGTTGCACTGCTGTTTGTCTTCCTGCTCGACACCACCCGGCGCTACGCCTTCGCCCTGGCCACGGCGGTGAGTTTCCTGATTCTGGCGGTGCATACGGAGCCGGTGTCCTGGATCATGGGGCGCAAGGATATCCTGTCGACGCTGTGGATGCTGCTGGCCCTGTGCGCGCAAACGCGCCGATTGACGACGACGGGCGGCGCCGGGGTCCGGGGCGGTTGGTACCTGGCCACGATGGTCTGCGTGGTCGGCGGTCTGCTGTCAAAAATCAGTGCGCTGACCTTTCCGCTCGTGCTCTTCCTGCACGCTGTTTTTCTGCCGTATCTGCGCGGGGAACGACCGCCCGCCGCGCCGTGGCTGTGGGGGCGCGGACTGGTGCGTGAGTTGGGGCTGCTGCTCCCCGGACTCCTGGCGAGCGCAGTGGTCTTTGTGTGGTATCGGAGCATGTTAACACAGCTTGGCATTTTTGATCGGGGCTATTCCGCGCACGGTCTGGATCATCTCTGGAATCTGCTCATGATTGACCCGCTGGTGTTTTGGGTTTATCTGCGGCAGACGTTTTTGCCGGGACAGCTCTCCGTGCTCTACACCTGGCCCACGCTGCATTCCGCGTATCCGCTGGGGCAGGTTTTCGCGGCCCTGGCGACCGTGGTGACCGGCGGCGGGGTGGGGGTCTGGTTGTTCCGGCGGCGCAAGGATCTCTGCTTCTACTATGCCGCTTTTTTCGTGCTCATGATCACCTACCTGAACCTGGTGTTTATTGGCATTTGGGTGGCGGAACGGTACCTGTATTTTTCCGTATTTTGCCTGCTCGCCATCGCCGTTTCCCTGACC
Source organism: Verrucomicrobiota bacterium (assembly GCA_043742955.1). GTDB lineage: Bacteria > Verrucomicrobiota > Verrucomicrobiia > Limisphaerales > JAYTXL01 > JAYTXL01. The sequence goes on from JAYTXL010000422.1 coordinate 3,915, forward strand.
GCGTCCGCCTTGGAGCGACCTTCCCCGGCATTGCGCGTCGGTGTGCTGACGGCGGTCGCGGTCTGTGCCTCGCTGAACCTGTTTCAGAAACTTTCTTATCAACGCGCGTGGCGCGACGGGGAAACCTTGTGGCAATACCACATCGCCCTCCCGCACCCCAGCCCGACGGCCTTTGACAATCTGGCCGCCCACTATTACGCCCACTTCTATGCGCCGTCCGATCCGGAACACGGGGCCATGGCCCTGCGCAAAATGGCGGTGGTAGTCGAGGCGGGTTTGGCGGAATTTTGGCCCGACCGACAAAAGCCCGCTCCCCAGGCCACGTGGTTTCTCTTCTTCCTGCAGTCGCTCGTCCAGGAAGTGAAGGGGGAGCCAACGGCCGCCTTGGCGAGCCTGCTGACTTCCGACCGCCTGCGCGGCCATTTTGACGCGACGAATCTGAATCTGGCGCGGTTGTATCGCAAACTGGCCGGCACCGCCGCAAATCCGCAGCAGCGGGAAACGTATGCCCGTGCCGCCCGCGAGCGCTTCGCGGCCTACATTGCGCTGGCTTTCCGCGGGCGCCCTGTGCCGCGGGAAGTCCAGCAGGAAATGGATAATCTCGCCACTGATCCGCCCTTGCCCTTCCGCCCGACGACGGAAAAATGACCCACCCGGAGGGAACGACCGGGAAACAGGTTGCGGCGTCAACTTGTTTTGGCCTAGCCTCCACGGCATGAAGTCTCCCACCGGGCAGCCCCGGGATGTCGGATTTATCCTGACCTGCGCGCTGGCATTTTTGATTGGTCTGGGCCTGCAAACATACTTGTTGGCGGACCAGGTGCTCATTGATGACGAATGGCACGGCCTTTATTTCGTGATTGGCAAATCCCCCGTGTGGCTCCTGACCCATTTCTCCATTCCGGGCGCGACCTGCATTCCGCAAAATCTCTACGCTTGGGCGCTGCACGCTAGCCTGGGCTGGTCGGAGACCCTGCTGCACCTGCCTTCGCTGGTGTGCGGACTGCTGTGCCTGCTCGTTGGCCCGCTGCTTGCCCGGGAGTTGGTCGGCCCGCGCCGGGCCGCTTTACTGGGTCTCCTGCTGGCAATTTCTCCCATGCTGATTTTCTACAGCCGCCTTGGCCGGCCGTACAGCGCCGTGGCGTTGCTGGCCTTTGCGGCGCTGCTATTGGCTGGGCGTTGGATACAAAGTGGCGACCGGCGGCATGGCCTGCTCTTCATCGCCACGGGCGTGCTGGCGGTTTACTTTCATCTGTTTGCGGTGGTCACCGTGGCGGCACCGGTGCTCGCGGCGTTGGTTTATCAGGCTTGGGTGCGCCGCCCGGGCCGGCCAAGTCTGCCGGTGGCTGGCCCCCCGCTGCGTCACTGGCTCGCAGCGACGGCAGCCATGGCGGGGATCGGAGCCTTATTGATCCTGCCGGCTCTCCTTGATTCCCTGCACACCACTTTCTTCAGCGTGGCGCGAGTGGGAACCCTTCACCTGCGATCCGTGCCGCAGGTTGCGTTGCTCCTGAGCGGTACGGGGCAACCCCTGCTGGCCATGCTGTTCTGGGCGGGGGTGGCCGCAGGTGCCGTGGAGCAGTGTCGGCGCAATCCCTGGTTTGGCGGCATGCTGGTCAGCCTCTATCCATTGCATGCGCTGGCGTTGCTTCTCGCGCGGCCGGAATCTGCTCAGAGCGCCATTGTGCTGGCCCGCTACTGCATGCCGCTGGTGCCGGTGAGCCTCTTGTTGGCCGCGTGCGGCCTTCAGAGCGTGCTGGAAATTGTGGCCGCGTGCGCCGCCCTGCGACCGGGGTTGCAAACCTTTACAGCCTTGGCCGGGGTGACCGCCTTCGGCCTCGCCGGGCCGCTGCCGCAATGCTATGTTGCCCCCAATAGTTTCACCAATCACGGTGCCTATCAGCACCGCTATGGCCTCATTAACTGGACACAGTCCTTTTTCAGCGACTTCACGCCGCCGGATTTTCCGCTGACGACAACGATCCGTGCCGACGAAGTATCTCCGTTTTACCAGCAGTTGGCGGAGCAGCCGAACCAGCGGCCGATCGTGGAGTATCCAATGCTGATCGGCGACCACTTCAACCCGCTTTATTATTATCAGCACTTCCATCGGCGGCCCGTCCTGGTGGGTTACACGACGGACATGAAGTTGCCGCCGGGGATGGCGACGGGCAATATATATGGCAATACGTACATCGACCAGGTGCTGAGTCTGGTTCCGGACTCCTCCCGGCTGCGGTTCCGTAATCTGGTTTCCATGGATGACTTGGCGGCGATGCGTGCGCGCGGAGCGGAATATGTTATTTTGCACAAACGCTTCGAAGCCCAACTGCCGGCCATCGCGCTGCCGCCACCCGCCCTGGAACGCTTGTCGCGCGCCTGCCGCAAGGAACTCGGGGCCCCCGCCTACGAAGATGCGCACATCACCGCATTCCGGCTCTGACCAATCGCCTCCCGTTCGGTGTCTGAGCGGGGATGAATGGCCCGCCGGGGGGAGTTGCGGGCGCGAAAATCTTGCTCCTGAGTTCAGTTTGCGGCCAGAGTTAATTTCTCAAATTGATCGCCCGGTTACCTCGCTCGCGAATCAGGCGCAAAATCGCCATCGACGGACAGCAGGACTCGCGCAATAATCATTTCAGTCCTGTTTCTCGTCATGAAAAAATCTGACTATTGCTGGCTCGCTGGCTGGACGGCCTTGACCGTGCTGGCCGCTTGTTCCTCGCCGTCCCTGCCGGCCGCCGAGGCCACCGTTTCCAAATTGCCGCCCCCCGCCGCCGGCAAGATTGATTTTACGAGGGATGTTCAGCCGCTATTCGCCGACCATTGTTACAGTTGCCACGGTCCCCAGAAACAGGAATCCGCGCTGCGTCTGGATCAGAAGCAACGCGCGTTTAAGGGCGGGGAAACGTTCGGGGCGGCGGCGATCGTTCCGGGAAAGAGCGCGGCCAGCGTGCTGGTGCAGGCCGTGGCGCATGCCCATGCCGACCTGAAGATGCCCAAGAAAGGGGATCCGCTCACGGCGAAACAGGTCGGTTTGCTGCGCGCGTGGATCGATCAGGGGGCGGACTGGCCTGAAGCCAAAGTCGCACCGGGCCGGGACGCGAAGGCCGAGTGGGCCTTCACGGCGCCGGTGAAACCGAAGCTGCCGCGGGTGCAGGACAAAAAATGGCCGCGCACGCCGATGGACCGATTTGTCCTGGCGAAATTGGAACGGGAAAATATCAAGCCGTCCTCCGAAGCGGGGAAGATCACCTTGCTCCGCCGGCTTTCGCTCGACCTGATCGGCCTGCCGCCCACCCTCGCCGAGGTGGATATGTTTCTCGCGGACAAGTCGAAGGACGCCTACGCGAAGCAAGTCGAGCGGTTGTTGAACTCGCCGCATTATGGCGAGCGCTGGGGCCGGCACTGGCTTGACGCGGCGCGCTATGCCGACAGCGATGGCTACGAGAAGGACATGTCGCGCCAGGTTTATTTCTATCGCGATTACGTGATCAACGCCTTCAACCGGGATCTGCCGTACAATCAATTCATCATCGAACAGCTGGCGGGCGACCAGCTTCCGAAGGCGACACAGGATCAGGCGGTGGCCACCGGGTTCCTGCGCAACTCGATGATTAATCAGGAGGGCGCCATCGATCCGGAACAGTTCCGCATGGACGCGATGTTCGACCGCATGGATGCCCTCGGGAAGGCGGTGCTCGGGCTGACGGTTCAGTGCACGCAATGCCACAATCACAAATACGATCCGCTGACGCAGGAGGAATATTACCGGATGTTCGCGTTCATCAACAGCGACCACGAGGCGCGTCCGGCGGTATACACTCCGGAGGAGCAGCGGAAAATTGGCGAAATCCAGCGCAGCATCGCGGAGGCAGAACAGGAGCTGAAGCGCCGGATGCCGGACTGGGAGAAGCGGATGGCGGTCTGGGAGCAGGAGGTGGCGCGCAACCAACCTGAATGGATTGTGCTGCACGGCCTCGACCAGGAAGGCGACAAGTCGCAGCGTTACCAATCCCTTAAGGACGGTTCACTGCTGGCGGAAGGCTATGCGCCGACAAAATTCACGCAATGGTTTCGCCTCACGAACAACCTCGCCGGCGTCACCGCCTTCCGCCTTGAATTGCTCACCGACCCCAATCTGCCTTTCGGCGGACCGGGCCGTTCGTTCATGGGCACGTGCGCGCTCAGCGAGTTCTCGGTGGAGGCCACCGACGCGCAGCACCAGACGAACAAGGTGAATGTGAAATGGGCGGGCGCCAGCGCGGATTTCAACCAGTCCGAGCACCTGCTGGAGGCAAACTATTACGACAAATCCACCAACAACCGCGCCACCGGTCCCATCGCCTTCGCCATTGATGGCAAGGGCGACACTGCCTGGGGCATCGACGCCGGACCGGGCCGCCGCAACCAGGAGCGCAAGGCCGTCTTTGTGGCGGCGCAACCGGTCGGATTCGCGGACGGCACCGCGTGGCGGATCGGCCTCCAGCAAAACCACGGCGGCTGGAACAGCGACGATCACATGAACAACAATCTGGGCCGCTTCCGGCTGAGCGTCACGACGAACGCGGCGCCGGTCGTCGCGGATCCACTGCCCAAAAAAGTGCGCGACCTGCTGACGCGCATCCCGCGTAAAAAACGCACGCCCGCGCAGACCGCGCTCATCTTCAGCTATTGGCGCACGACGGTAACGGAGTGCCCGGAGGCGAATACGAAGATTGAGGCGTTGATGCACGACTGGCCCGCCGGCGCGACCGCCCTCACGTTGCTGACCCGCGACGAAATACGGGACACGCGCGTGCTCAAGCGCGGTGACTGGCTCAAGCCCACCAAAGCCGTCGTCCCCGGCGTGCCCGCCGTGCTGCATCCCCTGCCCAAAAATGCGCCCCTCACGCGGCTCACGTTCGCGCGCTGGCTGGCGGACAAAAAATCGCCCACGACCGCGCGGGTGTTTGTGAACCGCATCTGGCAGACGTATTTTGGCACCGGCCTGGTGAGCACCTCGGAGGATTTCGGCACGCAGAGCGAACCGCCGAGCCATCCGGAGTTGCTGGACTGGCTCGCGACCGAATTCATGGACCACGGCTGGAGCATCAAACAGGTTCACCGGCTCATCGTCAATTCGGCGACCTACCGGCAGGACAGTAAAATCACGCCGGAAGCCTACGCCAAAGACCCTTACAATCGACTGCTCGCGCGCGGCCCGCGCTTCCGGGTGGAAGGCGAAATCGTAAGAGACATTGCGCTCGCGGCAAGCGGGTTGCTCAACGATAAAGTCGGTGGCCGCAGCGTCATGCCGCCCGCGCCGGCGTTTCTCTTTCAGCCGCCAGCGAGCTACGCGCCGTTCCCGTGGAAAGATGAGGAGGGTTTGGAAAAATATCGTCGCGGTCTGTACACCTTCCGGCGACGGTCCACGCCCTATCCGACGCTCCAGACCTTCGATGTGCCGAACGCCGACCAATCCTGTGTCCGCCGGTTGCGCTCAAACTCACCTTTGCAGGCGCTCATTTCGCTGAACGAACCCATTTTCGTGGAGTGCGCGCAGGCCCTGGCCCGCAAAACGCTCGCCGAGGGCGGCGCGACGGACGTGGAGCGCGTCACCTATGCTTTCCGGCGCGCGCTTTCCCGTCCGCCGCGCGACGACGAGCGGGGGGCCTTGCTGGCGTTGCTGGAGAAGCAGCGGGAACGCCTGGCCACGGGCGCGCTCAATGCCAATGAAATCGCAACCGGGGTCCGCGAAGATCCCCGCAGTCTTCCCACTGGTACGACGGCGGCACAGCTCGCCGCTTACACCGTGGTTTCCCGGGTATTGCTGAATCTGGACGAAACTATCACGAAGGAATGATGCCATGACCACGCGAGAACACTTTCAACACGAGTACCGCCAGGAAATCACCCGCCGCTGGTTTTTCAAGCAATGCGGCGTGGGCCTCGGGGCGGTCGCGCTCCGTTCGCTGCTGGGCGGAAACAACGCGAGCGCCGCGGCCCCCGGCGCGGGCCTAAATTCGCTCGGCCCCAAGTTGCCGCCCTTCGCCGCCAAGGCCAAGCGGGTCATCTTCCTCTTTATGGCCGGCGCGCCGAGCCACCTCGAGTTGTTCGACTACAAGCCTGAGCTGGCCAAATGGGACGGGAAATTGCCGCCCGCCGAATTGCTCAAGGGTTATCGTTCCGCGTTCATTAATCCCAATTCCACCTTGCTGGGTCCGAAGTTCAAGTTTGCCCCGCACGGCCAATGTGGCGCGGAGATCTCGGAATTGTTGCCGCACCTCGCGGGTGTGGTAGATGAGCTGGCCTTCGTGAAGTCGATGCACACGGACGCCTTTAATCATGCCCCGGCGCAGATCTTCATGAACACCGGCTCGGTGCAGTTCGGGCGGCCCAGCTTCGGCGCGTGGACGACCTACGGCCTCGGCAGTGAATCCCAGGATCTGCCGGCGTATGTGGTGTTCAGCACCGGTGCGAAAGGCACCAGCGGCGGCGCGTCGAACTGGGGCAGCGGATTTCTGCCGTCGCTCCATCAGGGCACCATCTTCCGCAACACGGGCGATCCGGTGCTGTTTCTTTCCAATCCGAAAGGCGTGGATGCGCAATTGCAGCGCGAGTCGCTCGACACCCTCAAGGAGCTCAATCAAAAGCATCTCGCCGCCGTGGGCGATCCGGAAATTGCGACCCGCATCAACTCGTTTGAGATGGCCTACCGCATGCAGACCAGCGCGCCGGAACTGATGGACATTACCAAGGAGAGCAAGGAGACGCTCGACTTGTACGGCGCGGAGCCGGGCAAGACCAATTTCGCCACCAGCTGTCTGCTGGCGCGCCGGCTGGTGGAGCGGGGCGTGCGCTTTGTACAGATTTTTCATGAAGCCTGGGACCATCACGGCGGGCTGGTGGGTGGCTTAAAAGATCAATGTGGCAAGACCGACCGCGCCAGCGCCGCGCTGATCCGGGATCTCAAACAGCGCGGATTGCTGGAGGACACGCTCGTCATTTGGGGTGGTGAATTTGGGAGAACGCCGATGGTGCAAGGCGGCAACGATGGCCGCGATCATCATCCCAATTGTTTCACGATGTGGCTGGCCGGCGGCGGCGTAAAGCCGGGCGTGACGATCGGTGAGTCGGATGAATTTGGCTTCAACGCAACGCGGGACAAGGTGCATGTGCACGACCTGCATGCGACCCTCTTACATCTGCTGGGATTCGATCACACGAAGCTGACGTATCGTTTCCAGGGCCGCGACTTCCGGCTCACTGACGTCCAGGGCGAACTGGTGAAAGGTTTGCTGGGCTAACGTTACGATCGCATCGCCACCAGTTCGCGGTTCGTCTGGCGCAGGTTGGCGGTGACGAGGCGCGCGAGGGCGGTCAGCAGGGTGATTTTAAGCTGCGGCCGTTCTTGTTCCAGCGCAGTGAAAAGCGTGCTCTCAATGACGCGGCACGTGACCGATTCCAGGGCGATGATATCCGCGGATCGCGGTGAATTATCGAGGAAAGCCATCTCTCCAAAGCTCATGCCGGCGGCGAAGACATCCACGCGCGTGCCGTTTTGGCCGTCGGCGAGGCAGAGCCGGACTTCGACCGCCCCGGACACGATGAAGAAGATCTCGGAGGCACTTTCGCCCGCTTGGACGATGCGTTGACCCGTCTCGAAGTGGCGCGACGGAAGCCGCTGTTCCAGCCACTCGACGTCCTCCGGGGTGCAATCACGGAGGAGTTGGCATTGGGCGAGCGGCACCGATTGGAGGGGGCGCCAGTCGGAGCCACACAGCTCGGCCAGGAGCAGGTCCTCGGCAGATTCAAGCGCGGCATCCGTGTCTGCGAAAATGGAAATCTCTGCGGCCCCGGCGGCCATCAATTCACGTCGGATCCGATCCGCGTTGCAATAGACCAGCTGCACCGATGGCTCGGCGGCCGCCAGTCTTCCTCCGAATCCGATCAGCATTTCCAGGCTGACTGGGTCGCCCCCGGTGACCCGGCGGCAATCGAGAATGACGTGCCGGGCATAGGGAGCTTGCCGGACCACT